>NZ_ALBR01000014.1:0-148563 GCF_002081505.1 Bacillus sp. CDB3
ACGTACGTAGTACGTACGTACGTACGTACGTACGTACGTACTACTACTACTACTACGTACGTACGTAACGTAACTAACGTACGTACGTCTCGCTGTGCTCTTTTTAGTTATATTAATTAATAGGCTATACAGGTAGTGGAAGTCGCAATCAAACAAAAGAACTTCCACAAATGTATATGTATAGGAATTTTTTATTTTTCCTACAATGGTAGTAAATAGTAATAGGAGGTGAAAAGGATGGAACGCTTACCGATTGTTATTTGTCCTAATTGTCACAGTCATGCTGAAATTAATCATGTATTAACTGCTCAGTCTAATCAAAATGTAATTTATACGTGTAGGTTTTGTCATTATGTAATCCGAAATATTGAAACGAATAAAGGGTAGTGAGTTATAATTTTTGTTTTTGTCCCATACAATGAGAATACGAAAGGTCTGTCTAATTGAAAGGACGTGACTATGTGGACGGTGAACATACATTTTATAATGTTTCTGAGAGACATTTGAATTTTGATATGGTATTTAACCGCATTTGTAGTTTCATTGAAAAGGATCCGCGAAATTTATATCGCTTATCTATTGGGACAGACTCACAAGCACATCAAAAGGATACGAGGTTTATTACAGCGATACATATTCATCGGGTTGGAAAAGGAGCATGGGGATGTTTGCATCACAAATCAGTAAAAAATAAGCCAGCAACTTTGCGAGAGAAAATATATTTAGAAACGCAGTTTAGTCAAGAAATTGCCTGTCTATTTACTCCAAATCATATACAAACAATCTGGGATTTATTGCACCCATACGCTCAAGATGGAGCGGGGTTCATAATGGAAATTCATTTAGATATTGGGAATGATGGTTTAACAAAAGAATTTATTTTAGATATGACGAAGAAAATTCAAGCGATGGGATTAACAGCAAAAATTAAACCGGATGCTTATGCGGCGTTTAGTTATGCGAACAGGTATACGAAATAATGTGAAATGGTTTCTATATATTCGCAGTTATTAAATATCTTTATTAAAAACTGAATATTACATCTATTAAATAAGTTGAAAATTTTATATAATAAAAGTGATGATGTGAGGGCAAGGAGAGGGACATATGGAAAAGGAATTTGTTTTAACGAGAGAAGAAGAAGATTTATTGTTGGATATTCTGTTTCAGCAAAATTATGCGAGCGAAATTTTAGCGGTGGAGCTTACAGACATTGAGAATGGTTTAAAACAGACAGATGTGACACAATATAAAAAAATCACAAGATTGTTTTACCGATTAAAAAATAAAGGGTATTAAGCGCTACCGGAATGGTAGTCTTTTTTTTATGTTGTATGCTAAAATAGCTGTGTATCTTTTTTATTAGAAGAATGTCAGGACAAAATAATAATATGAAAACGCTATCATAAAATGTGAATAGGATCAGAGAATATAAGCAGGAAAAAGGGAAAATGGGGGATGTAACATGATTAGTATTCCGAAAGATGAGTTTCAACAAATTCTTGTGAAGGATTTAATGATTTCATCAGAAAAAGTAGCACATGTCCAAATAGGGAATGGTTTAGAACATGCTTTACTCGTTCTTGTGAAATCTGGATATTCGGCGATTCCTGTTTTAGACCCTACGTATAAATTACATGGGTTGATTAGTACTGCAATGATTTTAGATGGTATTTTAGGATTAGAGCGCATTGAGTTTGAAAGACTTGAGAATATGAAAGTGGAACAAGTGATGAAGGAAGAGATTCCAGTTCTTATGTTAGAAGATTCCTTTGCAAAAGCTTTAGAAATGACAATTGATCATCCTTTTATTTGCGCTGTCAATGAAGAAGGTTACTTCGAGGGTATTTTGACACGTCGAGCTATTTTAAAATTGTTGAATAAAAAAGTGAGACAGCATAATCGATAACACAGGAAAAGTGACTTCACAGAAAAGGAGAAGTCACTTTTTTTCGTGCATATCAGTTGTGTATGTATTATATTTAAAAAGACATAAAACATAAGAAAAGTTTGAACTAACAAACCGTTCTAATGTATAAAATTGTTCAATTAAATTAAAGATGAAATGCTTATTAAAATTAGGTGTATGGAAGCTAAGGAAAGAGGGAGAAAGTTGCAAATCGATGATTTTCAAATGATGGTTGTGTTAGCTCAGGAATCAAATATGAGAAAAGCGGCGGAACGTTTATTTGTTTCCCAACCTGCGCTTAGTCAACGATTACAATCTATGGAGAAACAATGGGGAATGAAATTTTTTATTCGTTCACAAAAAGGATTGACAATTACACCTGAAGGGGAAAAAGTTGCAAATTATGCAAAAGAAATGTTACAAAAAGAAGAGGATATTAAAAGTGAACTGGCTCTTTTTAGAACGGAAACATACGGTACGCTAAAAATAGCTGTTGCGTCAGTCATTGGTCAATATTGGCTTCCACCTGTTTTGAAAAAATTTGTGCATAAGTATCCTTCTGTGAAGATATCTCTGTTTACTGGCTGGAGTAGTGAAGTGCAAAAGCAATTTTATGAAGGAGACGTTCACGTCGCCATATTAAGAGGGACACAAGAATATAAAGGTCAGAAGCAACAATTATTTGAAGATGAATTATACTTAGTTGATAAAGAAATAAAAGATATTACAATGTTAAAAGAGACAAATAGACCTTTTATTCAATTTAAAAGTGATTCGACCTACTATGGACAAATACAAAATTGGTGGTATGGATTATTTTCCAATCCACCTAAGCGAACGATTGTAGTTGACCAAATTGAAACGTGCAAACAGCTTGTTTTAAATGGTATAGGCTATGCTCTTTTACCTTCGACTGTTTTAAAAGAAGTGCAGGAAAACATGTATAAAACACCTGTTCAATTAACGAGAGAAACATGGTTATTGACGAGTGAATCGGCAAGGCAGTTGAAGCAAGTACAAGCATTTTTAGAAATTATAGAAGAAATTCAAATGGAAAAATAAGATTATTGTCTTGCTACTCGCCCTATCGTTTGGTAGAGTAACATTATAAATGGATTTAGGAGGCAACAAGAATGAAAATGATGGACGCTAACGAAATTATTTCGTTTATTCAAAAGAGTGAAAAGAAAACTCCTGTAAAGGTATACATAAAAGGGGATTTAAAAGAAGTAACATTCCCTGAAACAGTACAAGCATTTGTAAATAAAAAATCTGGTGTATTATTCGGAGAATGGTCTGAAATTAAGACAATTCTTGATGAAAATAGCAAGCACATTGTTGACTATGTAGTTGAGAACGATCGTCGTAATTCTGCAATTCCAATGCTTGATTTAAAAGGTATTACAGCTCGTATTGAGCCAGGCGCAATTATTCGTGACAATGTTGAAATTGGTGACAACGCTGTTATCATGATGAATGCAACAATTAATATCGGTGCTGTAATTGGCGAAGGTACTATGATCGACATGAACGCAGTGCTTGGTGGACGTGCAACAGTTGGCAAAAACTGTCACGTAGGTGCAGGTGCTGTACTTGCGGGTGTTATTGAGCCACCTTCTGCAAAACCAGTTATCGTTGAAGACGATGTTGTAATTGGTGCAAATGTAGTTGTTCTAGAAGGCGTTACAGTAGGTAAAGGTGCAGTTGTAGCAGCGGGTGCAGTTGTAACAGAAGATGTACCTCCATATACAGTTGTTGCGGGAACTCCAGCACGTGTAATTAAAGAAATTGATGAGAAGACAAAGGCAAAAACTGAAATTAAACAAGAGCTTCGTCAATTAAACCCAGAGAAATAAAAAACAAAAAGCGTAAGAGCATGAATGTGCTCTTACGCTTTTTATAGATGGAGGTGTAAAAATGACAGTAAGCAAGTTTGTCCAAGTTCGTAGAGATTTACATAAAATTCCGGAAATCGGATTTAAAGAGTGGAAAACACAACAGTATATTTTAGATTATATAGGAATGCTTCCTAATGAATATTTGGAAGTGAAAACATGGAAAACAGGTGTAATTGTTAAAGTAAATGGGAAAAATCCAGAAAAAATAATAGGTTATCGTGCAGATATAGACGGTCTACCAATTACAGAGGAAACGGAATATGACTTCTCTTCTATCCATGAAGGAATGATGCATGCGTGTGGGCATGATTTGCATACAACAATTGGTTTAGGCCTTCTAACAGCGGCTGTAAGCGAAAGAATAGACGATGATCTTGTGTTTATATTCCAACCAGCTGAAGAAGGTCCAGGTGGTGCACTTCCTATGTTAGAAAGTGAAGAGTTAAAAGAATGGAAGCCGAATATGATTCTTGGGCTTCATATTGCGCCTGAATACTCTGTGGGAACAATTGCTACAAAAGAAGGTTTATTATTTGCGAATACATCAGAGTTATACGTTGATTTAAAAGGAAAAGGTGGACATGCTGCATATCCGCATACAGCAAATGATATGATTGTTGCAGCGAGTCATCTCGTTACACAACTACAATCAGTTATTAGTCGTAATGTGAACCCTCTTGACAGTGCGGTAATTACAATTGGGAAAATCACTGGTGGTACAGTCCAAAACATCATCGCAGAAAAGTCTCGTTTAGAAGGAACAATTCGAACGTTATCAGTGGATTCAATGAAACGTGTTAAAAGCCGAATTGAGGCAATTGTTGCGGGAATAGAAGCTGCTTTTCAATGTGAAGCTGTTATTGACTACGGAGCGATGTATCATCAAGTGTATAACCATGAAGAGTTAACGAGAGAGTTTATGCAATTTACTCGTGAACAAACGAATATAGATGTAATTACATGCACGGAGGCAATGACAGGTGAAGACTTTGGTTATATGCTTCGAGAGATACCTGGATTTATGTTTTGGCTTGGAGTAAATTCAGAATATGGTTTACATCATGCGAAATTAAAACCAGACGAAGAGGCTATTGAGAAAGCGATTGTATTTTTAAATCAATATGTGAAGTGGAAGGGAAATCGAAAGTGAACTTCCGCGCTAATTGTGTAACAGTTTAGAGTGGGGACTTCTTAGTTCCGAGACGAAAATATCTTTCATATTTGTTAGTGTTAGACATTTTCATACAAATGAGTAAAGTTACATTTGGTGTTTTAATAATGAGCAGGGGGTTTTTAGCCACTGCTCATTATTAATTATTGCTAATAGAGAAGATAATTATTTAACTACCTATATATGTTTACTTTTAGTATGAAAAGTGTGTAAAATTAATGTGATACATAGAAAAAAGGGTGGGGAATTACGTGCAAATTAGCAGTGCGATTTTATGTTTCGTCTTATATGCATATGTTATTATTGCGGCGGTTTATTTTGGGATAAGTTTTTACGCCTATCGTTTAGCGAATAATAGTGAATATGAAGAAACATACAAATGGGTGAAAAGATATTTGTCACCTGTACTAGAAATTATGAATGGGTTTGTTCTTTTTTTATTTATTGGATTAATTGCTTTCTCAACGAGCTTAGTAGGGAATAAGACTACATTATTTGTGCTAGGTATCATTATTTTTATGCTATTAGGAATTCGGATTGGTAATACGGTATTTTGGAATGAAAGAAAAGTAGATGGTTGGACGGGAATGCTAATTCCATGTATGTTAGCTGCAATCGTGACGAATATAGAACATGAATATTATCAATTACATTTTTGGCTTATTATTGTTTTAACAATCCTGTCTGTTTTGTATATAAGTACTGTCGTGCTAACATACATTGCAAATGAAAAAGGCGATGCAAAAGGTACGCGCTTCTTTAGAGGGCGTGCATTATTATGGAGTGTGCCGACGATGGCAGTTATAGGAATTATTGCGATATTAGTAAATGGATATCAATTTACCAATTGGCAACTGTTTTTAGAAACTTGGTGGATTTTTATTGTTTCGTTTATAGCTTTTTTAGGCGCAACACATTATTTATTCCATCAACATCATTATATATTGGCATTGTTATTCGCATTTACACAACTATTATTTGCTTTTTTCGGACAAGAAACGTTATTGTTCGTTTTTGAAACATTTAGTTCATTTGGAAATATATTTGTATTCGGTATGTTAATTTTCGGTATCGCATTTTATTTACAACAGTATTTTTATATGCAAAAACAAAAATAAGAATTATATACAGGTTTTTGTAGCGAATCTAAAGTATGTTACAATAAAAGTACATAGTATTTGATGTTATTGGAGGAATTCCTGTGGGCGAAAAAGAGAAAGAATTTGCTGTTATTGGGCTTGGACGTTTTGGTGGAAGTATTTGCCGAGAACTCGCTCAATTAGGTATGGAAGTAATGGCAATTGATTCAGATGAGGATAAAATTAATGAGTTTGCAAATATAGCTTCGCATGCCGTAATTGCAGATTCTACAGATGAGATGGTATTAAAAAGTCTTGGTATTCGCAATTTTGATCATGTAGTCGTTGCTATTGGAGATAATTTAAATTCAAGTATTTTAACAACGTTAATTTTGAAAGAATTAGGTGTGAAAAATATTACTGTGAAAGCTCAAAATGACTATCATGAAAAAGTGTTAAGTAAAATAGGGGCAGATCATATTGTGCATCCAGAACGAGATATGGGAAAAAGGATTGCTAATAATATCGCATCAAGTAATGTGTTAGATTACCTAGAGCTTTCAGATGAGCATAGTATTGTAGAGATTATTGCAAATAAAAAAATTGATGGGCACTCTTTAATTGAATTAGATATTCGTGCGAAGTTTGGTTTGAACATTGTAGCAATTAAACGTGGAAAAGAAGTTATCGTATCTCCTCGAGCTACAGAAAACATTCAAGCGGGAGATATATTAATTGTAATTGGTCATGACGATGAAGTAGATCGTTTTAAGCATTTTTTAAGATAAGAGAAAAGGACAATGCCGAGGAGGCATTGTCCTTTTTCTTATATTTCCATAATGATTGGTAAAATCATTGGACGGCGTTTCGTTTTTTCGTATAGGAATGGTGCTAATGTGTCTGTAATCTCATTTTTAATTTCAGACCATTGTGTTGTTTTTCGCTCCATTACTTTTTCTAAATGTGTTGTAATTAATGTTTGAGCATCGTTGATTAAATCGCTGCTTTCACGCATATAAACGAAACCACGCGAGATGATATCAGGTCCTGCTGCAACTTTAAATTCTTTCATATCAATGCTTACAACTACAATAACAAGTCCTTCTTCAGAAAGAATGCGACGATCACGTAATACGATATTCCCGATATCTCCAATACCATTTCCATCGATATAGACAGAGCCAGATGGGATTTTCCCAGCTACGCTTGCTTCATCAGAACGTAAAGCAAGAACATCTCCATTATCCATAATGAAACAATTTTCTTCTGGAATACCACAATCATTAGCTAATTTCATATGCATACGCTGCATACGATACTCACCATGAATTGGCATGAAATATTTCGGCTTAATAAGACGTAACATTAACTTTTGTTCTTCTTGTCCACCGTGTCCACTCGTATGAATATTTGAGAGTTTACCATGGATTACATCAGCGCCAGCACGGTACAACATGTTAATTGTACGACTTACACTAATTGTATTGCCTGGGATTGGTGAAGAAGAGAAAACAACTGTATCGCCAGGGATAATTTGAATTTGACGATGTGTACCATTGGCAATACGTGAAAGTGCTGCCATCGGCTCTCCTTGACTACCTGTACATAAAATAACAACTTTATTAGCTGGTAGGCGGTTTAGCTGAGATGTGTCTATGAATGTATCCTTTGGACATCGGATATAACCAAGGTTTTGTCCGATTTCAATAGCTGCTTCCATACTTCGACCAAATACAGCTACTTTACGATTGTTTTCAACAGCGGCCTCAACAACTTGTTGTAAGCGATGGATATTTGATGCAAAGGTTGCGAAGATAATACGACCTTCTACTTTGCGGAATATATCTTGAATACTATCACCAACACGACGCTCAGACATCGTAAAGTTTGGTACTTCACTGTTTGTACTATCAGATAAGAGACAAAGTACACCGTCTTTTCCGATTTCGGCCATTTTTGTTAAATCTGCTGGCTCACCGACTGGTGTGAAATCGAATTTGAAATCACCTGTATGAACGACTTGTCCTTGAGGTGTTTTCACAACAACTCCGTATGAATCTGGAATACTGTGAGTTGTACGGAAGAAGGAAACAGATGTCTTTTTAAATTTAATAACATCATCTTCTTGAATTTCATAAAGTTTCGCTTTACGAAGTAATCCGTGCTCTTCTAATTTGTTTTTTATTAGGGCAATTGCTAATTTTCCGCCGTAAATTGGAATGTTTACTTGACGTAATAGATAAGGAATTCCACCAATATGATCTTCGTGACCATGTGTAATGAATAACCCTTTAATTTTATCTTCGTTTCGCACAAAATAAGTGTAATCTGGTATTACATAATCGATCCCGAGGAGTTCGTCTTCTGGAAATTTAATTCCAGCGTCAATTATAATAATTTCATCTTGAAATTGAACAGCATATGTATTTTTACCGATTTCACCAAGACCACCGAGGGCAAAAACGGCAGCTTGATCATTTTTTAGGAATTTCATATGACTATACGATCTCCGCTAATATTAAATCAGCGTTTTGTTTTTCATATTCAAGATGAGCACCAGTAACAGACTGAACGAACTCGATATTATATGCGAACTTTTGTAATTTTTTACGAACATCCTTTTGAGACGTAGCCTCTAAATATAAAACTTTTGTATTTTCACGTACTGGGACCTCAGTTAATTTTTCTTGATAAAATACTTTAAAAATCATTGGGAAAACCTCTCCTTGTCTATGTTTTGCATTATCTGTTACTTATTATAAAGCAAACAGTCATGATTTTCATGTTTTTTCGAACGAGAATGAAGAAAAAGCCCGAAATGGGCACAATTTAAGCGATTGTCTTCTTACGGACTAAATCGTTTAAATAACGCTTGAGCTTTTTCTTCAGCTTCTTCAGCATGATTACTCCTTCCTTTCCTGATTTTAAACATGCATGTTACTAATGATAACTCCGTCTCCCGTACAAGAAAGAAGATTAGAAGTGAATAGTGAATCTTGTTCTTTTTAGTATAGTGTAAGTTATCCTGTAGTAACGATTAGTAGCCGCTAGTTATAGATATAGTATGAGGAAGAATAGAAAAGAAAATTCATCCGAACAAGTATCCACATTTTTTACTAATATTATATGCATATTTCATAAATAAGGTCAGAAAGTGAACGCTTTCTTCACAGATGTTTAATATGTTATACTTTTTTTTGAAATTTGAAAAGTGATAATCAAAATAGGAATATAGAGTGCCAGAAAGGATTTTGACAAATGAATGATAAAATTGTCTTTTTTGATATTGATGGAACATTATTAGATCATGATAAAAAAATTCCGCAATCTACACGTGATGCAGTAAAAGATTTACAAGAAAAAGGTGTGCACGTAGCAATCGCGACAGGGCGTGCGCCATTTATGTTTGAAGATATTCGTAAGGAACTCAATATACATAATTATGTTAGTTTTAATGGACAGTACGTTGTATTTGAAGGTGAGACAATATGTAATAATCCGTTACACCCAGCGGCTCTACATAAGTTTACCCAGTTTGCAAAACAAGAAGGATATCCACTTGTATATCTTGACCATCAAGAGATGAGAGCGTCAGTGGAATATCATGATTATGTAAAAGAAGGTTTTGGAAGCTTGCAATTTGATCATCCGGCATATGAACCTGATTTTTATGAGAAACGTGATATTTATCAAACGCTTCTTTTCTGTGAAGTAAATGAAGAGGAAAAGTTCATTAATCAGTATCCAGATTTTCATTTTATTCGTTGGCATGCGTATTCAATGGACATCATTCCAAATGGTGGTTCTAAGGCAAAAGGGATTGAGAAGTTCATTGAAAAATTAGGATTTAACCGTGAACAAGTGTATGCATTTGGGGATGGCTTAAACGATTTAGAAATGATTGAAGCAGTAGGCACAGGTATTGTGATGGGAAATGGTCATGAAGACTTGAAAAAACTTGCAAATCATGTGACAAACGATGTAAGTGAAGACGGTATATATCATGGATTAAAATGGGCGGGATTGTTATAAGTGAATATGGAACCCATTTCAGATAATAAAAAGGCGGAAGGTTAACTTCCGCCTTTTTATCATTATCGCTCTAGAGGTTTTGAATCATCGGGAGCCGCAAATGGATTGTCTTTATTAATATGGTCATAGAACATAACACCGTTTAAATGGTCGATTTCATGTTGGAATACAATTGCTGGTAAACCTTTTAATCGTAGTTTTACGTCTTCCCCGTTAATAGTTGTTGCCTTTACTGTAATTCTTGTGTAACGAGGGACATAACCAGGTACTTCACGGTCTACAGATAGACAGCCTTCACCATTTTGTAAATATGTACGTTCAACAGAATGACTAATGATTTTTGGATTAAATAATGCGTAGCTATATAACGTACCGTTCGTATCAGTTACATGAACCGCAATCATTTTCTTTGAAATACCGATTTGCGGAGCCGCTAATCCGATTCCGGGGCGTAAATTATATTTTTCAGCCATTTCAGCGTCCTGGCTATTTATTACAAATTCAATCATTTCTTTAAGGGTATTTGTATCTTTCTCGCTAGCAGGTAAGGAGACCTCTTCTGCGACGTCGCGCAAAATAGGATTTCCTTCACGAATTACCTCGTTCATTGTAAGCATATGTAATCTCTCCTTTCTTCTTTAGTCTACCAAAGGAGATAAAAAAAGTCATCGGCAAGTAAGGAAGAGCTATTTGGAAACAAATCTTCTATAGATAAGTTATGTATTAAAAAGAAAAGACGGCAAAGCCGTCTGTTTCTTTCCATAGTTGTTTCAATTTACATTAGCGAATGCAAGCAGCACCAACGATAATTAAAAGGATAAACAACACAACAATTAAGGCGAAGCCGCATCCAGACCCGCCACAAGAACCGCCATAACCGTAGGAAGGATATGAACAAGTTGTTGGATAGCAATATGAGTATCCGTACATGAGATGACCTCCTTTAGCATTTCCCGCTATACTGCGGTTACTATAATGTATGGAGGACGGGTCAGAAATGTATAGGTATTTACCTATAAAAGGAAGAAGTGTTTGTATAATTTTATTGAGAAGAGAGAAAAACTAAAGAGAATTAAATCGTTTACATATTATTCTAAGAGAAAAAATAAGTTAAAAAGGGAATAATATAACAGTAGGTTATTGCTTACTAATACAGATGTGAAAAATAAAAACACGTTTGTATAGAGGAAACCTGCATATTATTTATAAAAAAACGTATTCAAAGTAATTGACATCGTAATTAGAATAGTTGTAAACTAAAAAACGTGATCAAGATTGTATTAATATGTTTTTGAAAAAACATTAGTACAGATTGTTAGGTACACAAAATTATTCTCAACCGACAGACAAATTTGTTGGTTTACATTGTTGCGCTTTCAGTCTAGCTAATAGATAGTGAAAGCGTTTCAGAATATGGTTCAAGAGAGGAAGAGGTGAACGGAATGGGTACTAAAACAAAAAAGACCCTATTTAATGTTGATGAGCAAATGAAAGCTATTGCAGCTCAATTTGAAACATTACAAATTTTAAATGAAAAAGGCGAAGTTGTGAATGAAGCAGCTATGCCTGAATTATCTGATGATCAATTAAAAGAATTAATGCGCCGTATGGTGTATACTCGCGTACTAGATCAACGTTCTATTTCTTTAAACCGTCAAGGACGTTTAGGTTTCTACGCACCAACTGCTGGACAAGAGGCTTCTCAATTAGCAAGTCATTTCGCACTTGAAGCAGAAGATTTCATCTTACCAGGATATCGTGATGTGCCACAATTAGTATGGCACGGTCTACCATTATACCAAGCATTCTTATTCTCTCGTGGACATTTCATGGGTAACCAAATGCCTGAGAATGTAAATGCACTTGCTCCACAAATCATTATCGGTGCGCAAATCATCCAAACTGCTGGTGTTGCGTTAGGTATGAAATTACGTGGTAAAAAATCTGTTGCAATTACTTACACTGGTGACGGTGGTGCTTCACAAGGTGACTTCTACGAAGGTATGAACTTTGCGGGTGCATTCAAAGCTCCAGCAATCTTCGTTGTACAAAACAACCGTTATGCAATCTCTACTCCAGTAGAAAAGCAATCTGCAGCTAAAACTGTAGCACAAAAAGCAGTAGCAGCAGGTATTTACGGAATTCAAGTAGACGGTATGGATCCATTAGCTGTATACGCAGCAACTGCTTTCGCTCGTGAGCGCGCAGTAAACGGTGAAGGCCCTACTTTAATCGAGACTTTAACATTCCGTTATGGTCCACATACAATGGCTGGTGATGACCCAACTCGTTACCGTACAAAAGATATCGAAAACGAATGGGAACAAAAAGATCCAATCGTACGCTTCCGTGCATTCTTAGAAAACAAAGGCCTATGGTCTCAAGAAGTTGAAGAGAAAGTAATCGAAGAAGCAAAAGAAGATATCAAACAAGCAATTGCTAAGGCTGACCAAGCTCCAAAACAAAAAGTTACTGATTTAATGGAAATCATGTACGAAAAAATGCCTTACAACTTAGCTGAACAATATGAAATTTACAAAGAAAAGGAGTCGAAGTAAGCCATGGCTCAAATGACAATGATTCAAGCAATCACTGATGCTTTACGCGTTGAAATGAAAAATGATCCTAACGTACTTGTGTTTGGTGAAGACGTTGGTGTAAACGGCGGAGTATTCCGTGCTACTGAAGGTTTACAAGCTGAATTTGGTGAAGATCGTGTAATGGATACTCCACTTGCAGAGTCTGGTATTGGTGGACTTGCAGTTGGACTTGCACTTGAAGGTTTCCGTCCAGTTCCAGAAATCCAATTCTTCGGTTTCATTTATGAAGTAATGGATTCAGTTTCTGGTCAATTAGCTCGTATGCGTTACCGTTCTGGTGGACGTTGGACTGCTCCAGTAACAATTCGTTCTCCATTCGGTGGTGGTGTTCATACTCCTGAACTACATGCTGATAGCTTAGAAGGATTAGTGGCACAACAACCTGGTCTAAAAGTTGTTATTCCATCTACTCCATACGATGCAAAAGGTCTTTTAATCTCTGCGATTCGTGACAACGATCCAGTTATCTACTTAGAGCATATGAAATTGTACCGTTCATTCCGTCAAGATGTACCAGAAGGCGATTACACAATTGATTTAGGTAAAGCTGATATCAAACGTGAAGGTACAGATGTATCTGTTATCGCTTATGGTGCTATGGTTCATGCTGCATTAAAAGCTGCTGAAGAACTTGAAAAAGAAGGTATCTCTTTAGAGGTTGTTGACTTACGTACAGTTCAACCATTAGATATCGAAACAATCATCGCTTCTGTTGAAAAAACAGGTCGCGTAGTTGTAGTTCAAGAAGCTCAAAAACAAGCTGGTATTGCAGCTAACGTTGTAGCGGAAATTAACGACCGTGCAATCTTAAACTTAGAAGCTCCAGTTGTACGTGTTGCAGCTGCTGATACAGTATTCCCATTCTCTCAAGCTGAGAGCGTATGGTTACCAAACCATAAAGATATTGTTGAAGCTGTTAACAAAGTAATGAACTTCTAATTTTTAGTTTTTCATGTGCAAAAGAAATCAGCACATGCTGGTTTCTTTTGCACATATTCCATAATAATGAAATGAATCAGGGGGCTGAATTCCGTGGCATTTGAATTTAAACTACCAGATATCGGTGAAGGTATCCACGAAGGTGAAATCGTAAAATGGTTTATTAAACCAGGCGATGAAGTAAATGAAGACGATGTACTTCTTGAAGTACAAAATGATAAAGCAGTAGTAGAAATCCCTTCTCCTGTTAAAGGTAAAGTACTTGAAGTACTTGTAGAAGAAGGAACAGTTGCAATTGTAGGAGATACATTAATTAAATTTGATGCTCCTGGATACGAAAACCTTAAATTTAAAGGTGACGATCATGATGAAGCTCCAAAAGCTGAAGAAGCAGCAGTAGAAGCTCCAGCAGCGGAAGCTACTCCAGCAGCAACTGCAGAAGTAGTAAATGAGCGCGTTATCGCTATGCCATCTGTTCGTAAATATGCTCGTGAAAAAGGTGTAGATATTCATAAAGTAGCTGGTTCTGGTAAGAACGGTCGCGTTGTGAAAACTGACATCGATGCATTTGCAAATGGTGGACAAACTGTAGCTGCAACTGAGGCTCCAGCAGCAGTAGAAGCTACTCCAGCAGCAGCGAAAGAAGAAGCACCAAAAGCACAACCAATCCCAGCTGGTGAATATCCAGAAACTCGTGAGAAAATGAGTGGTATCCGTAAAGCGATTGCGAAAGCAATGGTTAACTCTAAGCATACAGCTCCTCACGTAACATTAATGGACGAAGTAGATGTAACAGAACTTGTTGCTCACCGTAAGAAGTTCAAAGCTGTTGCAGCTGACAAAGGTATTAAATTAACTTACCTTCCATACGTTGTAAAAGCTTTAACATCTGCATTACGTGAATTCCCAATGTTGAATACTGCTTTAGACGATGCTTCTCAAGAAATCGTTCATAAACATTACTTCAACATCGGTATCGCAGCTGATACAGACAAAGGTCTATTAGTACCAGTTGTTAAAGATACAGATCGTAAATCTATCTTTACTATCTCTAACGAGATTAATGAACTTGCTGGTAAAGCACGTGACGGTCGTTTAGCTCCAGCTGAAATGAAAGGTGCTTCTTGCACAATTACAAACATTGGTTCTGCAGGTGGACAATGGTTCACTCCAGTTATCAATCACCCAGAAGTAGCAATTCTTGGTATCGGCCGTATCGCTGAGAAACCAGTTGTGAAAAACGGTGAAATCGTTGCAGCTCCAGTATTAGCATTATCTCTAAGCTTTGACCATCGTTTAATTGACGGCGCAACTGCTCAAAAAGCATTAAACCAAATTAAACGTCTATTGAATGACCCACAATTATTAGTAATGGAGGCGTAATAACAATGGTAGTAGGAGATTTCCCAATTGAATTAGATACAGTCGTTGTTGGTGCAGGTCCTGGTGGATACGTTGCGGCAATTCGTGCAGCACAATTAGGTCAAAAGGTAGCAATCATTGAAAAAGCTAACCTTGGTGGCGTATGCTTAAACGTTGGATGTATTCCTTCAAAAGCGTTAATCAATGCAGGTCACCGTTATGAGAATGCAATGCATTCTGATGACATGGGTATCACTGCAGAGAACGTAAAAGTTGACTTTACAAAAGTTCAAGAATGGAAAAACGGCGTAGTTAAGAAATTAACTGGCGGTGTTGAAGGCCTTCTTAAAGGTAACAAAGTTGAAATCATTCGCGGTGAAGCTTACTTCGTAGATGCTAACACATTACGCGTAATGACTGAAGATGCAGCACAAACTTATACGTTTAAAAATGCTGTTCTTGCAACTGGTTCTACACCAATCGAAATTCCTGGATTCAAATACTCTAAACGTGTTATCAACTCTACAGGCGCTTTAAGCTTACCTGAAATTCCTAAAAAACTTGTTGTAATCGGCGGCGGTTACATCGGTATGGAATTAGGTACTGCATATGCTAACTTCGGTACAGAAGTTACTGTAGTAGAAGCTGGCGACGAAATCTTAGCTGGTTTCGAAAAAGCAATGAGCTCTGTTGTTAAACGTGCTCTTCAAAAGAAAGGTAACGTAAATATCCATACAAAAGCTATGGCTAAAGGCGTTGAAGAAACAGAAACTGGCGTAAAAGTTAGCTTCGAAGTTAAAGGTGAAATCCAAACTGTAGAAGCAGATTACGTATTAGTAACTGTAGGTCGTCGTCCAAACACTCAAGAAATCGGTCTTGAGCAAGTTGGAGTTAAAATGACTGACCGCGGTATCATCGAAATCGATGAGCAATGCCGTACAAACGTACCAAATATCTATGCAATCGGTGATATCGTTCCTGGACCACCATTAGCTCACAAAGCTTCTTACGAAGGTAAAGTAGCTGTTGAAGCAATTAGTGGCCATGCATCAGCTATCGATTACATTGGAATTCCTGCAGTATGCTTCACTGATCCAGAATTAGCATCTGTTGGTTACACTAAGAAACAAGCTGAAGAAGCAGGAATGACAGTAGCTGTATCTAAGTTCCCATTCGCTGCAAACGGTCGTGCGTTATCATTAAACAGCACTGACGGTTTCTTACAACTTGTAACACGTAAAGAAGATGGTCTTCTTGTAGGTGCACAAGTTGCAGGTGCAGGCGCTTCTGATATTATCTCTGAGATTGGTTTAGCTATCGAAGCAGGAATGACAGCAGAAGATATCGCTCAAACAATCCATGCTCACCCAACATTAGGTGAAATCACAATGGAAGCAGCTGAAGTTGCTCTTGGAATGCCAATTCACATTGTAAAATAATTTAAGTAATGTAAATAACCCATCTCTTATTTAAAGAGATGGGTTATTTTTAATATAATGGCTTGCAAGGTCTTTATATGTACTTGTCGAATGAATATATATAATACTTTAAATGAATCGTCAGAACATACGTTAATCCAAAAGCAGTATATACTTTCATATAATATGTAATTGATTCAAACTTAATCCCATATATTAATAAAATAGAGCATGTCAAAGGAGAAGGTTCCATGAGAATATTACATGTTATATTTTATCATTTTCTATTATGGAGTGGTTTTTCCATCGTATTAACATTATCGAATGGTGATAAGTTTCATTATAAAGTAATTCTCTTTTTCGTATTTCTTTATTTGGCATATGTGATTGCATGTTTTGTATTACACGTAAGGAAACAGGCATTATTCCTTACATGTTCAAATTGCATATTTTTTTTAATCATATTCTCTATTTTTTAAATTAACGTTTATAGAAATACATTGTTCTTCCATTAAATAATTGTAACTCTCCTTCCAATTTCTTCGCTAGAAAACGGCTAAATTCATTTGCTTTTCCTTTATCGCCAAATGTTGCTGTGGTGGGTAAAGAAATCTGTATGAAAGATTGTTCCTTTTCTATTCCAATTCCCACATAAATAGAATTATATCGGTCGTGACTTGATTGGAGTTTTAATGTTGTTGCTGATGTATCTAATATTTCATAAGGAAAAGCTGTATTTGTATAGGCGTAATTAATTTGATCACCAGTCTTGGAAGTAACGGTTTTATAGTTATGAAAAAGGTGTTTGACATCCTCTATTGAAACAGATTGTTGATTGGATTTAGGTACAAGTGTGATAAAGGCGTGTTGCATACAAATTTACCCCCTAGTTTAGTAGAATAATATCATTCTACATCCTACTGAATTTTTTGACAATTAAAAGGAGTATTACTTTTTTTGTTTAATATATTATTGAGTAGGAAGTGTTATTGAGAAAGGTGGAAACTGATGTTTGAAAAATTGTATGATGAGCATGAAAGTGTGAAGGTACGATTTTTAGGATTTATGACGCATGATACACGTTATGATTTTGGAGTTATTTATACAAATATGTTTTTTGGAAAGCCACTTATTGTTTGTATGCAAACAGGGAGATCTACTTTGCTTGGACGAGATGATGTGGAAAATGTTCCTTATATACAAGAAACTTTTAAGTTAGGATCGGAAGAGGAGGCAGAGGAGTTAGCTCAGTTTTTTAAATTTCTTGTTCCGTCCACTTCTTTGCATGCGGAGTATGAAGAATAATTAACAAGAAACAGTCGTACGTATGAGATATGACTGTTTTTTTGTGTTAATATCGCATACTAATTTAATTTTAAAATATTTAATGTGTTATACTAAAAACCTATTGACGTAAAAAGTATAACATATTAAAATAAAGACAGAAAGTTAAGCGGTTACAAAAAGTTTTTGGGATTATAAACTTAGGGGGAAATGAAAAATGGGAACAATCGTATGTCAAGATTGTGAAGGTACAATTGCACACTTCGAAGATGAGAAAGTAACGGTACTTTACGGGAAATGTGGATCTTGCGGATGTGATCACACAGAGCATACAAAAGCCCAATAATTGATAGGAAATGGACAGCTAAAAGTTTTTAGGACCATAAACTTAGGGGGAAATGAAAAATGGGAACAATCGTATGCCAAGTATGTGAAGGTACAATCGGACATTTTGAAGATGAAAAAACGACAGTGCTTTACGGGAAATGTGGTACAAATTGTGAATGTGCTAATAGAGACAATGCGAAAGCTTAATTATAAATAAGTAGATTATTATTAAAACTCAGGGGGAAATGAAAAATGGGAACAATCGTATGCCAAGTATGTGAAGGTACAATCGGACATTTTGAAGATGAAAAATCAACAGTACTTTATGGGAAATGTGGATCTCATTGCGAATGTGACCAAAAGGAACACTCAAAAGCTTAATAATGAAGAAAAAACGCCTACACATGTAGGCGTTTTTTTAATAGATTGTAGTTGTATGTCCGACTGTTGCAACGATTGCATCATCTCTAATTGGAATAAATCCTATTGATGTTTGTGGTGTGCTAGGTGAACTGTAGTGGCTCATAATACGACTATCGATACGAGTAATAGTATCAGTCAAGAAAGCCGAAATAAATGCATAAGGGACTCGTCGTTCATTTAATGAGTAGATAATTTCCTCTTTTGTTTTTACACCTACGCCATGTCCGTAAAAAAAGAAATTTCCTAAATAGATTGTGTTTTCTCCTTGCCACTCGATTGTAGCTGGATTCACTTGTGGATTTTTAAAGTAAACGAGATCGCCTGGAACAAGATCGCCACCCGTTTTTGTTATGAGCTTTAAATCATGATCATAGTCCCATGTATAAAGTAAAAGGTTTGCAAATAGCCGGTTGAAAGTTTTTTCCTCATACAATGATAGTAATGCTTTGTAAAAAATAATTATCATAGCGGTTGCGCATTCAGTTCCATATAGTTTTCCGTTTTTGAAAATATCTTGGATGGCAATGGAAGGCGGTATGTTTGGAAGTAGTTTAAATCCGCCAAGTGATGTTCTTTCCCAAAACTGAGTGTTGCAAAAAGATTGTTGAAATGTACGAAACTGAAATCCACTTTGAAAAAGTTCTAGCGCGGAAGTAATAATGTTAACTCGTAAATTAAGATCAAAGCTGAGTTCATCAGCTGTTCGGAAGGAATAAACTTCTTGATTTCCTGCCATTATGGATAAAATTTGTTGTTTCTCAGCTGCAAAGGGCTCATATTCATTTGTGATATAAGGATGTACAATAGAACGGCCTATTACAATCATAATAGTATCCCCACCTATACGTTACATTCTTTAATATCGTATGAGAAAAGGAAAAAAAGGTGAAAGAAAAGCCTATCAACTGATAGGCTTGTACTCTTTAATAACACGTAATGTTTGTAACGTCATATCTTCGGGTCCTTGTACAGGTAACCCTGCTTCTAAATTTTTACGAATATACTCTAAGTTTTCTTGTGTAATAATTTCCCCTGGAGTAAAGATTGGAATCCCTGGCGGATAAACCATAACAAAATCAGCTATTATACGACCTGCTGCGTTTTCAAATGGAATGACTTCTGTCTCTGAATAAAAAGCATCTCTAGGAGAGAGTGCTAGCACAGGTATTTCTGGAATGTCTACTTGTACTTGAACACCTTTATCTACTCTATTTCTGTATGTTGTTGCTAAATCTTGTAATGCTGTGATAAGTGTATCAGTTTCACTTTCGGTATCTCCAAAAGTGATAAGACAAAGTATGTTATATAAATCAGAGAGTTCTACTTCAATGTTGTAATGTTCTCTAAGCCATACTTCAGCCTCATGGCCAGTAATACCTAAATCTTTTACAGATACAATTATCTTTGTAGGATCATAGTTAAAAGTAGCATCTGTTCCTAGCATTTCTTTTCCAGGACAATAAAGATGCTCAATAGCATTAATAGCATCACGAACATGTTCAGCTAATTTTATTGTTTGTTCTATGAGAACTTTTCCTTCTGTAGCAAGACGTTTTCTAGCAACATCAAGGGATGCTAACAAAATGTAAGAAGTTGATGTTGTCGTAAGCATGCTAATAATGGATTGGACATGCTTTACGTTCACAAGGCCTTCTTTTACATTAAGAATAGAGCTTTGGGTTAAAGACCCTCCTAATTTGTGAACACTTGTTGCTGCCATATCTGCACCTGCTTGCATAGCCGAGATTGGTAGTTCATCATGAAAATGGATATGAACACCGTGAGCCTCATCAACAAGTACAGGAATATCATAAGAATGAGCTAATTTTACAATCTGCTCTAAATCTGCAGCAAACCCAAAGTATGTTGGATTAATAACAAGTAAGCCTTTCGCATCTGAGTGCTCTTCGAGAGCTTTTTTGACAGACTGCATTGTGATCCCGTGTGAAATACCAAGCTTCGGATCAATCTCAGGATGCATGAAAATCGGTTTTGCACCTGAGAAAATAATAGCTGACATTACAGATTTATGCACGTTTCGTGGCACGAGGATTTTATCACCAGGGCCGCAAACGCTCATCACCATTGTCATAATTGCACCACTTGTACCTTGAATAGAAAAGAAAGTATGATCTGCACCGAAAGCAGCGGCGGCTAAATCCTGAGCTTCTTTAATCATACCTTTTGGATGATGTAAATCATCGAGTGGCGCAATGTTAATTAAATCAATTGCTAATGCATTATGCCCAATAAATTCGCGAAATGTTGGATCCATGCCCTGTCCTTTTTTATGACCTGGAATATGGAATTGAACGGGATTTCGCTTACTGTGCTCAACTAAAGCGGTAAACAATGGTGTTTCGTATTGGGACAATCTATACACCCCTTCTTCTTCGTAATATTTATTAGAATTTGTTTTATATGATTTCATCTCACTCTAAAAGGAATTTAAGATGACTAACTTTTAGAACGTGACTTGTTTTCCTGCCATTCACAAAAGCTTTTTGGGGATGGTAGTCTCACTTTACTTTCTATAAAACAAAAGCATTATATCACCAATAATTATAGATGTATAGAAAAATCTCATTTTCAAGGTGAGTATGTTTAACGCATTATCCGAAAGAAGTCTCCTTCCTCAAGCGTGTGAAGGACGATAGCAAAGCGGTAGGTGGGAGATGAATTGCGGTTTGGCGTAGCCAAAGAAATTGGTTTTCCTATTTATTTCGCCTCTGATATAATCAATCTTATAAGAGGTAATGTTTGGTATGACAATGAAATGAGATAAGCATGCAGTGTTCATGTTGTGTTATCACCGCCATAGATAAAGTAGAAATATTTATGGGAAAGTGAGATGAATTGATATGACAACGCATAATAAGGGGTATAAGTTTCGTCTGTATCCAACAGAAGAACAAGCCTATCTGATACGGAAAACTTTCGGGTGTGTACGCTTTGTTTATAACAAAATGCTAGCTGAGCGGAAAGAAGTATATAAAAAGTACAAAGAGAACAAGGAAGAACTGAAGAAACAAAAATTCCCTACTCCTGCGAAATACAAAGTAGAGTATGAATGGTTGAAAGAAGTCGATTCATTAGCATTGGCTAACGCTCAATTAAACTTGCAAACTGCTTATAAGAATTTTTTTAGTGGTCAAAGTGATTTTCCTACATTCAAAAGTAGAAAGAGTAGAAAATCCTATACAACGAATAGAGTAAACGGAAATATTATGTTATTTCATGGCTATATCAAATTACCGAAACTAAAAATGGTGCGACTGAAACAACATAGAGAGATACCGCAAAACCATATCATCAAATCATGTACGATTTCGATGACACCAACCGGTAAGTGTTACGTATCTGTCTTGACCGAATATGAAAAGGAAATCCTTCAAAAAGAAGTAGAAAGTGTAGTTGGATTAGACTTCGCAATGGCTGAATTGTATGTGAGTAGCGAAGATGAGAAAGCCAATTATCCTCGCTTTTATCGTCAGATGCTGGACCGATTAGCAAAGGCACAACGAGTATTAGCAAGACGTGTACAAGGCTCAGCACGCTTTAATAAACAACGGATCCGTGTAGCGAAGTTGCATGAAAAAGTCGCAAATCAACGTAAAAATTTCCTTCATCATACGTCGAAAGAATTGGCTACTCATTTTGATGTTGTAGCAATCGAAGACTTACATATGAAAGGAATGTCACGAGCACTTCGCTTTGGTAAGAGTGTAGCGGATAACGGTTGGAGGATGTTCACGACATTTTTAGCATATAAGCTACAAGAACAAGGAAAACAGCTTGTAAAAATAGGTAAATGGTTTCCTTCTACAAAGATGTGTAGTCGTTGTGGAAACAAAAAAGAAATGTCATTATCTGAACGCATGTATGAGTGTTCGTGTGGACTCACAATAAGTCGTGATTATAATGCAGCTATCAATATCAAAAAAGAAGCCATACGCTTATTAGCGTTGGTATAAATAGTAGTAAAATAACCTTTGGAACAAGGGAGTTAGCTCGGCTGTCCTCAGACAAATTCGTTAGCTATCAAAAGTAACGATGAACCGAGAAGCCCCCACTTCAAGTAAGCTCGTAAGAGATACTAAGTGGTGGGTAGTTCACATACCGCAAAGAGGAAGACAATTCCATTGAAATGGATAAATGGTGTATAATGCAGAGTGGCTATAGTGAAGAATAAAAGGTTCTTTTAAAGGTAGCATAATGAAAAAAGAAAGAATACTGAATGAGGTGCAAAAATGGAATATCAATATCCACTTGATTACGATTGGTCAAATGAAGAAATGGTAGCAGTTGTAAAGTTTTATGAAGCGATTGAAAAGGTATATGAAAAAGGAGTTTTGAGAGAAGACTTGATGGAATTATATCGTCGTTTTAAAGAGATAGTGCCATCGAAGGCAGCGGAGAAAAAAATTGATAAAGAATTTCAAGAAGTAAGTGGATATTCTATATATCGTGCGATTCAAAAGACAAAAGAAGTAGCGGAAAAAAAGATTGTAAAAATGTAAAAATATTTTGAAAAATAAAATACAAAGTGCTATAATGTGATAACAACTAAAAACGGACAATATAAATTGTCCGTTTTCTACTATCGATTTATCGATTAGAGATCGCATATAAAGGAAGGAGTGATTGCATCGTAGATTCAATCTTAGCAAGGAATTGTTCGTTGGTCATTGCTGAAAACTCCTCTGGTGATATATGAATACCAACTAATAATTCTGCTTTTTTCACAGTAGCTAAACGTTCAATCATCTTTTGTAAGTCTTCCGTTTCAAGCGTTTTATGTAATTTTACACCTGGTTTAGTATGGTCAATGGACCAAACGAAGTCATTTGGAATATTCGTTTTTAAATCATTTAAATGTTCTAAGAAGGCGTGAGCCGTCTCCACTTTTTGTGGACACTCATAGATTAAACCAAAGTATATGAAAGCGTGAGTACCCCATAAACCAATTTGAAAATGTGGTAACATTTTATATCCACGTTTATTTGTTGAAAAAGCAACCCAAGTATCGTTTGGTGGATTGACTTTGCGGCGTGCGTGTTTGGCTACATGGTAGAAAAAGTTTTCATCGGTTTGTTTTGATAAGTATTCTGCAAACTGTTCCCCTAAAGCTTCTAGCTTAGGATGAATATTCGTTTTAATTGCGCTCATTCGTTCTTCAAGACCATCAACAGTAAAAACTTCAAAATCAGTTGATGTGAATGTTTGTAGTGGCATGATTGTTCCTCCAACTCCTATTTTGTTTTATTTTAGCATAGCTTGTACTATTCATAAAAAAAACAGCACAAAAAAATTTTAATAAAAAAATATAATTTTGTTGCATAGATGATTTATCCAACATAGTATAGTATAAAACAAAAAATCAGAAAATTGAATCAATTCTAGTCCGAGGGCAAACGAATATTGGGAGGAGGCAAATAATATGAGACAGGTGATTAATGCGTTAAAGAGAACAGATGCTGAAAAAAGAATTCCGGTGCTACGTTTGGAGCTAGATTATGAATTAGCAACTTTATATGATGCAATGATGGAGAATGACAAACAGAAAAAAGAAGAGTGCGTAGAAAAATTAGAAGTGTTAAGACTTGAAATGATTCGTTTAGAAGCGTAATAATAGTATATGAATAAAAAATTAGTTGGTGCGAACCTTATAAAGGGTTCGTTTTTTCTGTGAACAGTATAGATCGGAGTGTTTAAACATGCACGAGATATGGAAAGATATTGATACACACGCAAAACAGTGGATTCGAGAAGCGGGAGAACGTTTAATGGGATCGCTGAAAAAAGCACTTATTATAGAAACAAAATCTAATGCAGCGGATTTAGTAACAAACATGGATCGAGAGACGGAGCGGTTTTTAATTGGGAGAATTAAAGAAACATTCCCGGCCCATAATATTTTAGGAGAAGAAGGCTATGGAGATGAAATCACTTCTTCTAATGGGGTTGTTTGGTTAATTGATCCAATTGACGGCACGATGAACTTTGTTCACCAAAAAGAAATTTCGCAATCTCAATTGGAATTTATGAGAACGGTATCGGAAAAATTGGCCTTATTTATGATCCAGTTCATGATGAATTATATCATGGGATAAAGGGAGAAGGGGCCTTTTGTAATGATTTACCTATTCCCATGCTAGAAGAAGGAACAATAGAACAGGGAATTATAGCTCTAAATGCGATATGGCTTACTGATAATCCATTGCTGAATACGAAAAAAATGATGAGGCTTGTTAAGAAAGCAAGAGGAACGAGGTCTTATGGTTGTGCTGCGCTAGAAATGGTATATGTTGCAACGGGAAGATTAGATGCGTATGTAACACCGCGTTTATCGCCATGGGACTTTGGCGGGGGACAGATTATTGTAGAAGAAGTTGGCGGGAGAGTAACAACCTTCTCTGGAACTCCTCTTTCTATCATAGAGAAGAGCAGTGTGTTAGTTGCAAAACCAGGAGTATACGAAGAGTTATTACCATTTGTATCGCAGTAACAAAAAAAGTAAGAGGCTATAAAAGAAGCTTCTTACTTTTTAACGTTATTGCGATTTACGCATTTTTCTTTTTGTTACAAAACCGTATCCAACTGTAACAAATGTGCCGATAATGCAAATGATAACACCGATGGGACTATTTTCAGCAATCATAATACCGATGCCAATTAAGAAAATAACACCGATAATTGCAGTTAATAAAAAGCGATATTGAATGTGTTCCATTTCTTCACCCTCCAATCTCATTTTACTTTCACAAAAGTAAGAATACAACTATATTTTCATTCTTGATTTTATTTTGATTGCCATAGTATCCCCTTCGCTCTTATAATAGAGAAGGATTAAAAAGACATTAGGAGTTGGACATGTTGAAAAAACGACAAGATTTACGAAATATAGCAATTATTGCCCACGTTGACCATGGTAAAACAACACTTGTTGACCAGTTATTACGTCAAGCGGGGACTTTCCGTGCAAACGAACACGTTGAAGAACGTGCAATGGATTCGAATGATCTAGAAAGAGAACGCGGTATTACAATTTTAGCAAAAAATACGGCGATTCACTATGAAGATAAACGAATTAACATTTTAGATACACCTGGTCACGCTGACTTCGGTGGAGAAGTAGAACGTATCATGAAAATGGTTGATGGTGTTCTACTTGTTGTTGATGCATATGAAGGTTGTATGCCACAAACACGATTTGTTTTAAAGAAAGCTCTTGAGCAAAACTTAACGCCAATCGTTGTTGTAAACAAAATTGACCGTGACTTCGCTCGCCCTGATGAAGTAGTTGATGAAGTAGTTGACTTATTCATCGAACTTGGTGCAAACGAAGATCAATTAGAGTTCCCAGTTGTATTTGCATCAGCAATGAACGGAACAGCAAGCTTAGATTCAAATCCAGCAAATCAAGAAGAGAATATGAAATCATTGTTTGACACAATCATTGAACATATTCCAGCACCAGTTGATAATAGCGAAGAGCCACTTCAATTCCAAGTAGCGCTTCTTGATTACAATGACTATGTTGGTCGTATCGGGGTTGGACGTATATTCCGTGGTACAATGAAAGTAGGACAACAAGTTGCATTAATGAAGGTTGACGGAAGTGTAAAACAATTCCGTGTAACTAAATTATTTGGTTATATTGGATTAAAGCGTCAAGAAATTGAAGAAGCAAAAGCTGGAGATTTAGTAGCTGTTTCAGGTATGGAAGACATTAACGTAGGTGAAACGGTATGTCCGGTTGAGCATGAAGAGGCTTTACCATTATTACGTATCGATGAGCCAACATTACAAATGACATTCCTTGTAAATAACAGCCCATTTGCAGGTCGTGAAGGTAAATTCATTACATCTCGTAAAATTGAAGAGCGTCTTCGTTCACAATTAGAAACAGATGTAAGTTTGCGTGTAGATAATACAGATTCTCCTGATGCATGGATCGTATCTGGACGCGGAGAATTACATTTATCTATCTTAATTGAAAACATGCGTCGTGAAGGTTATGAACTACAAGTATCTAAGCCTGAAGTAATTATTAAAGAAGTTGATGGCGTAAGATGTGAGCCTGTAGAGCGCGTACAAATCGATGTACCTGAAGAATACACAGGTTCTATTATGGAATCTATGGGTGCACGTAAAGGTGAAATGTTAGATATGGTGAATAACGGAAACGGTCAAGTTCGCCTTACTTTCATGGTTCCAGCACGTGGTTTAATTGGTTACACAACAGAATTCTTAACATTAACTCGTGGTTACGGTATTTTAAACCACACATTCGATTGCTACCAACCAGTACATGCTGGACAAGTTGGTGGACGTCGCCAAGGTGTTCTAGTTTCACTTGAAACAGGAAAAGCATCACAATACGGTATTATGCAAGTTGAAGATCGCGGTGTAATCTTCGTTGAACCAGGTACAGAAGTATATGCTGGTATGATTGTCGGAGAACATACACGTGAAAATGATTTAACAGTTAACGTTGTAAAAATGAAACAACAAACTAACATTCGTTCTGCGACGAAAGATCAAACTTCAACAATGAAAAAACCACGCTTAATGACTTTAGAAGAGTCATTAGAGTACTTAAACGAAGACGAGTACTGTGAAGTAACTCCGGAATCAATTCGTCTACGTAAAAAGATTCTTGATAAGAGCGAGCGCGAAAGAGCTGCTAAGAAAAAGAAATCTGTAGAAGCGTAAAATAATAAAACAGCTACCTTTGATAAAGGTAGCTGTTTTTTATTATGTATATTTTTTAGAATATTTACTCTTTTTTGTGGACAGTATTTTTTTCGCGGGTTACTCTTGTATTAAGTGCATAAAGAGTTTTTATTTTTTATGAGAAGGGGGATAAATAGTGTTAGAAAGAATGTCGTTTTTTGCGAAATTGTGTAAAGTTGACGAAAATCCAGAACTAGGGATGTGGTTACTGTATGGCATCATTATCATATTAAGTGCGCTTGTGTATAACTTGGGATTCGCAAGAAAACTGTCGATAATAAAAAATATAGTGATATACATATCATTAGCGATTGGATGTACGGTTTTAACGTTCTTTGCAGTTTTTTTACCTATGGGGGAGGGGCTTGTTGTAGCGGCAATTGTACTTGGAATTTATAGATTACGTTTACATCAAGCGAAACAACAAAAAGCAGGGTGAAAAGGGGGAGCTTCATGCGCTCGGTACAAGATGCACTATATAATTGGTTAACAATTAAAACTGTTGCGGAAGCGCGTCCAGATGATAGCGCTGCACAAGAAACATATGTATTATTTCGAGATATGATATATGAAGAGCATAAATTACGAAATGTAGAAGTGGAAAAGAACGAGGAAATGTATTTAATTACATATGAAATTGATGAGGAAATAAGGTGCGCAAGATTTCCAGTAGAAGCAATTGATTGTTTTTTAGATCAGATGAATCGTGAACCAGAAAAATACAAATAAGTCCTTATCTATATGATTAAGGACTTATTTACGGTTTACCAATCGTCTTCTACTTTTTTATCACGATATAATCGGAAATTACCACTTGCATGGCGTTCCATAGTACGCTCTGCAATGCGTTCCGTACATTCCATGCACATATATGTATGAATAGGGCGATTACGCAGTTTTTTTGCCATAGGATTTTCGTCATCTAACATATCTTTTTTATCACAAATCATACATCTGACTCTCATTTCGTCACCTCAATACGAATTCTATCAGTATAAGTATATCATGGAAGCATAATGTTTTTGAATAATAGCAGGAAAAAAAAATATTTTCGCAATTCGAAAAATAAGTTATGATAGGGATATAGAAAGATTATTTGGAGGTGGAGATATGGCGAATGTAGTAGAGCCTACATTGACAGATGATTTAGTACAATCGTTACGTAAAGAGTGTATCGTTATGGTAGCAACGACAGATTTCGAAAAACAAATTCCTAACGTAAGTGCTATTTCTTGGGTATATGCAGTGAGTGAAACTAGTATTCGATTTGCGGTAGATCAACGCTCACGTATTGTGGAAAATATACGGCATAGTGCAGGGGTAGTATTGACTATATTGGCGAATGAATCCGTATTTTCCATATGTGGTGAAGGCGAAATTTTAACAGATAGAATGGAAGGGATTCCTCTAAAATTAACTGTAATAGAAGTGAATGTGCAAGAAGTTCGTGATGTTATGTTTTATGGAGCCAAACTTACTACAGAACCAGTATATGAAAAAACATATGATCTTCGAGCTGCGAAAAAGCTGGATAATCAAGTGTTGGTAGGAATGAAAGAGTTATAAATGGGATGAATAGGAAAGTCGTTCATTAACTTTTGTAATCGAGTATTGTGATTTAATGTGAAAAATAATAATTAAAAGTAATATATTGAATAGAAATGAATAAAAAATAAAGAAAAGGTTTAATTTCTATGAATTTCGATTCTACCTCGTTTATACGTTACATATAATTATAACAATGGTTCGTCCATATTTTATGGATGAAACCCTTGTTCTACAAATTTAAAAGTGGAGTCAGGGGGTAACAGGTTGGATAAAATTTATGTGTTAGATACGAATGTACTTTTGCAGGATCCTTTATCTATTTTTTCATTTGAAACAAATGAAGTAGTGATTCCAGCAGTTGTATTAGAAGAGGTTGACTCGAAAAAACGTTATATGGATGAAGTAGGACGAAATGCTCGTTATGTGTCTAAGTTAATAGATAAATTTCGCGAAATAGGAAAGCTGCATGAAAGTATTCCGTTAGAAAACGGCGGTACATTTCGTATTGAATTAAATCATCGCTCATTTGTTCAACTACAAGATATTTTTGTAGAAAAAACAAATGATAATCGAATTTTAGCTGTAGCGAAAAACCTATCTTTAGAAGAACAAGAAAAAGAGGACGGGAAGTCTGTTATTTTAGTAAGTAAAGACGTGCTCGTAAGGGTAAAAGCTGATGCAATTGGTTTGAAGGCTGAAGATTATTTAAGTGATCGAGTAATTGAAGTGGAAAATATATATTCAGGGTTTTTTAGAAGGATATATATCAAAAGAACAGTTAGACTATTTTTATGAAAAAGGTGAACTACCTTTATCTGAAATCGCAAATCATCCTTTTTATCCAAATCAGTTTGTTGTAATGAAAGATGCGCTAGGGGGCTCTAGTTCTGCACTTGGGATTGTGGATCATTTAGGTAAGAAGGTAAAGAAACTTATTTTTCACAATGAGCAAGTGTGGGGGATACGCCCACGAAACGTGCAGCAAATTATGGGATTAGAATTGTTGCTTCGGGAAGATATCCCGCTCGTAACGTTAACAGGGAAAGCCGGTACAGGAAAAACGTTACTTGCATTAGCTTCGGGGCTCATGCAAACGGAAGATTTAGGGTTATATAAAAAGCTACTTGTTGCGAGACCAATCGTTCCAGTAGGAAAAGATATCGGTTATTTACCAGGAGAAAAAGAAGAAAAATTAAGACCGTGGATGCAGCCGATCTTTGATAATCTAGAGTACTTATTTAATACGAAAAAGCCTGGAGAGCTAGATGCTATTTTAGCTGGAATGGGTTCGATTGAAGTAGAGGCGCTTACCTATATACGTGGGAGAAGTATTCCAGACCAGTTCATTATAATTGATGAGGCACAAAATTTAACGAAGCATGAAGTAAAGACGATATTAACAAGAGTAGGCGAAAAAAGTAAGATTGTATTAATGGGAGATCCTCAGCAAATTGATCACCCGTATTTAGATGAATATAATAATGGCTTAACATATGTTGTAGAGAAGTTTAAAGAGCAACGTATTAGTGGTCATGTAAAGTTTGTTAAAGGAGAGCGTTCTAATTTAGCTCAACTAGCAGCGGATTTATTATAAAAAGGAGTGGGCCTCAGCTCACTCCTTTTTTGCCTTTTAATTATACAATTTAAATGATAGTAAATTTACGGATGTTACGAATCGGATTTTGTCTATTAGATCCATCATGGAAATATAGATGAACAGGCCCGTCTTCTCTTAATGGTTTACCTTCTTTTGAAAAACCGAGAATTGCTTGATTGGCTGTTTCTAACGGAAGTGTAATCAAATTGTCTGTAGTTTCAATTTCGACTTGAGTAGCACCTTCTAAAATTTCAGCATTTTTAAGAAATGGCTGAAGTGGTATGCCAAATGTTCCGTTAATAAGCTGTTCTTTTTTATATTTCTTTACGCTTTGTTGGATTGGTGGGAAGGCAGCGCCATCACGGATTTCGCGATCCCAATGCTCTGAAGTATGTTTTAAGTATGTTTCTAATTCGGATGATTCTTCTCTAGTTTCATCAAAGTAAGTTGTCAAATCTAATTTTCGATCATCAAAAATCCAAACAGTTGGATCGATAGTGATTGGAAAACGTACTTTTCCATTAATAAATAAAATTTCGCTCATTGTTGTTCCCCCATTTGTGTTATACTCCCACTTTTCAGTATAATAGTATTAGACACTGTTGTCACAAAAAATGTTTCTATTGCAATTTATTAAAACTATCGCTAATATTAATAGATATGAGAGAGTAGGACGGAAACGGAGGGAATCAATTTGGCGTCTGAGACAGTATCAAATCATCAGGAAAAGGCACTAGCCCTTCTACAAGCGGATGCAGAGAAGATTTTAAGACTTATTAAGGTACAAATGGACAATCTTACAATGCCGCAATGTCCATTATATGAAGAAGTTTTAGACACACAAATGTTTGGACTATCCCGCGAGGTCGATTTTGCGGTTCGCCTTGGTCTTATTGCAGAAGAACAAGGGAAAGCAATGTTAGGAGAGCTCGAACGTGAGTTGTCTGCACTTCATGAAGCATTTACAAACAAACAACAATAACGGGTTCAAATAAGGGGGCTCAAACTGAAATAGTTTGGGCTTTTTATTTGTATAATAAAGCAGGAAGAACCTATATACATATGGAATACAACAATAATTAAATTGAAACAGAAAGAGGAAATGAAATGAAAAAAGTATGGAAATCAATGGATTATTCATTATTACTTCCTCTTGTTATCTTATGTGTGTTGGGAGTTATAATGGTATATAGTTCTAGTTCCATTGTTGCGATTTCGAGGCATAACTGGCCAGCAAATTACTTTTTTAAAAAACAATTAATTGCTCTAGCTATTGGAACGATAATGTTAGCGATTATCGTTGCTATTCCTTATAAGTTGTGGAGAAAGCGAATAGCTTTGATTGCAATGGGAATAGGGAGTATTGGTCTATTATTAGCAGCCTTGATTTTCGGTAAGGACGTAAATGGTGCAAAAGGATGGATATTAGGTATACAACCAGCTGAGTTTGTGAAAATAACGGTTATTATTACGTTAGCAAACTTTTTTGCTAAGAAACAAGAAACGCAAACACCTTTTGTACAAGGGATAATTCCTCCTCTAGCTGTTGTCGGTGGAGCGATGGGATTAATTTTACTTCAAAATGACTTAGGGACCGATATACTAATAGGTGGAACTGTACTGATTATGTTCTTTTGTTCAGGAGTTAATGTTAATTTAAGTATAAAGCGATTCCTCTTAACGTCTATAATATGGATTCCAGCGCTATATTTTATTGGGAATTATAAGTTAAGTCCATACCAAAAAGCTCGCTTTTCAGTTTTTCTTGATCCATTTAACGATCCTCAGAATGATGGGTTCCAATTAATAAATTCTTTTATTGGAATTGCTTCAGGAGGGCTAAATGGTCGAGGATTAGGAAACAGTGTACAAAAATATGGATACTTACCAGAACCGCAAACAGATTTTATTATGGCAATTATATCTGAAGAGCTTGGTTTTATAGGCATAGCTGTCATTTTGATTTGTTTACTACTCATTATTATTCGTTCATTTAGAATTGCACAAAAGTGTAAAGATCCGTTTGGAAGTTTAATTGCAATTGGAATTGCAAGTTTGTTTGGAGTTCAAACTTTTATTAATGTCGGTGGTATGTCTGGGTTAATACCACTTACAGGGGTACCATTACCGTTTGTAAGTTATGGTGGTAGTTCTTTATTAGCTAATCTGCTTGCAATGGGTATACTGTTAAATATTGCTAGTCATGTAAAACGACAAGAGAAACTACAGAATGAAATGAATACAGAAATAGGGCAAGGTGGACCACGTCTTGTTGTTGTAAAATAAAAAGCACACTGGGATGAAGAACTCAGTGTGCTTTTTATTTCGTTCATTTTTAATGTGATATACTATTTCGTTATATAGATTAAAGGTATATCACATTAAAAATAATGTGATATACAATAAGGTTGTTAGAAAAGGAAGAGGTATGCTATACTATTTTTGTGATACAAATTGATCAGAAAACTTATCATTTGTTGAAAAATAAGGTATGATGGATAAAAATAAAGTGAAGCTTTCTAAGTATAATATAATGTAGAAAGTGAAGAACTTCACGCTCTTTAGAGTGTGTATGTATTTTATCTCTAGAGTGGTAGGAAAATAGAGGGGGAAAATCATGACAAAGCTGCAACGTATTCAAAAAGTATTGGTAGCTAACCGTGGAGAGATAGCAATTCGTGTGTTCCGAGCATGTTCAGAACTTGGATTAAACACAGTTGCAATTTATTCGAAAGAGGATAGCGGTTCTTATCATCGCTATAAAGCCGATGAGTCCTATTTAGTTGGGGAAGGGAAAAAACCAATTGATGCTTATCTAGATATTGAAGGCATTATTGAGATTGCGAAAAGTAATCATGTAGATGCAATCCACCCTGGATATGGTTTCTTGTCAGAAAATATTCAATTCGCAAAACGTTGTGAAGAAGAAGGAATTATCTTTATCGGTCCAAAAAGTAAGCACTTAGATATGTTTGGAGATAAAGTTAAAGCAAGAACACAAGCGCAGTTAGCACAAATTCCAGTTATTCCTGGTAGTGATGGTCCAGTAAATTCATTAGAAGAAGTCGCAGAATTTGCTGAAAAGTATGATTACCCGATTATTATTAAAGCATCGCTTGGTGGTGGTGGTCGCGGTATGCGTATAGTACGTGCTAGTGAAGAGTTAAGAGAATCGTATAATCGCGCGAAATCAGAAGCAAAAGCAGCCTTTGGTAATGATGAAGTATACGTTGAAAAATTCGTTGAAAAACCTAAACATATAGAAGTACAAATTTTAGCAGATGAAGAAGGTAATGTTGTTCATTTATTCGAGCGTGACTGTTCTGTGCAACGTCGCCATCAAAAAGTAGTTGAAATTGCACCAAGCGTGTCGCTTTCAGATGATTTGCGTCAACGTATTTGTGATGCTGCTGTTAAGTTAACGAAAAATGTAAACTATTTAAATGCAGGAACGGTAGAATTCCTTGTAAAAGGTGATGAGTTTTACTTCATTGAAGTAAACCCACGTGTTCAAGTTGAACATACGATTACAGAGATGATTACAGGAGTGGATATCGTTCAATCGCAAATTTTAATAGCTGATGGACATGCATTACATAGTAAAATGGTAGGTGTTCCTAAGCAAGAGGAAGTGGTTGTGCACGGATTTGCAATCCAATCTCGTGTAACGACTGAAGACCCACTAAATAATTTCATGCCGGATACAGGGAAAATTATGGCGTACCGATCAGGCGGTGGTTTTGGTGTTCGTCTTGATACAGGTAATAGTTTCCAAGGGGCAGTTATTACACCGTACTACGATTCTTTACTTGTAAAAGTTACTACTTGGGCACTTACTTTTGAACAAGCTGCTGCAAAAATGGAACGTAACTTAAAAGAATTCCGTATTCGTGGTATTAAAACAAATATTCCATTCCTAGAGAATGTAGTAAAACATAAAAACTTCTTATCAGGAGAATATGACACTTCATTTATTGACGCGTCACCTGAACTATTCTTGTTCCCGAAACGTAAAGACCGCGGAACAAAAATGTTAAATTATATTGGTACAGTAACAGTAAATGGCTTCCCAGGAGTAGGGAAAAAAGAGAAACCAATTTTCCCAGATGCTCGTATACCAAATGTGATACACTCAGAGCCAATCCAAAATGGAACGAAACAAATTTTGGATGAGCGCGGAGCGGATGGATTAGTAAAGTGGGTACAAGATCAAAAGCGTGTACTTTTAACTGATACAACATTCCGTGATGCACATCAGTCATTACTTGCAACTCGTGTTCGTACAAAAGATTTACATCACATTGCAGAGCCGACAGCGAGAATGTTACCAAACTTATTCTCAGCAGAAATGTGGGGCGGTGCAACGTTTGATGTTGCATATCGTTTCTTGAAAGAAGATCCATGGGAACGATTACTAGATCTTCGTGAAAAAATGCCAAACGTTTTATTCCAAATGTTACTTCGCTCTTCAAATGCAGTAGGTTACAAAAACTATCCAGATAATTTAATTCAAAAATTTGTGGAATGTTCTGCTCAAGCTGGAATTGATGTGTTCCGTATTTTTGATAGCTTAAACTGGGTAGAAGGTATGAGAGTTGCGATTGATGCTGTACGAGATACTGGTAAAATTGCAGAAGCAACAATGTGTTACACAGGAGATATTCATGACCCGCTACGTAGTAAATACGATTTAAATTATTATAAAAACTTAGCAAAAGAGTTGGAAGCATCAGGAGCTCACATTTTAGGAATTAAAGATATGGCGGGCTTACTAAAGCCAAACGCAGCATATGATTTAGTTTCAGCATTAAAAGAGACGGTGTCGATTCCAATTCATCTGCATACACACGATACGAGCGGAAATGGTATTTTAACGTATACAAAGGCGATTGAAGCAGGTGTTGATATTGTCGATGTAGCGGTGAGTTCAATGGCTGGTCAAACGTCACAACCAAGTGCGAATACACTATACTATGCGTTAGGTGGAAACGAAAGACAGCCAGATGTTAATATAGACTCATTAGAAAAACTATCTCATTATTGGGAAGATGTACGAAAATACTATGCTCCATTTGAAAGTGGTATGAATGCTCCTCACACAGAGGTATATATGCATGAAATGCCGGGCGGACAGTATAGTAATCTTCAACAACAAGCAAAAGCAGTTGGCTTAGGAGATCGCTTTGATGAAGTTAAAGTGATGTATCGCCGTGTTAATGATATGTTTGGCGATATTGTAAAAGTAACACCATCATCTAAAGTTGTCGGTGATATGGCATTATTTATGGTTCAAAATCACCTAACAGAACAAGATATTTTAGAGCGTGGACATTCTATGGACTTCCCAGGATCTGTTGTTGAAATGTTCTCGGGAGATTTAGGACAACCATATGGTGGTTTCCCGAAAAAATTACAAGAAATAATTTTAAAAGGGAAAGAGCCATTAACAGTAAGACCAGGTGAATTATTAGAGCCAGTAGATTTCGATGCTTTACAAGAAGAGTTATTCCATAAACTTGGACGCGAAGTGACGATTTTTGATGTAGTCGCATATGCGTTGTATCCAAAAGTATTTATGGACTACGAAAAAGTTGCTGAGCTTTATGGAAACGTATCTGTGCTTGATACACCGACATTCTTCTATGGAATGAGACTAGGTGAAGAAATCGATGTGGAAATCGAACAAGGTAAAACATTGATGGTTAAACTAGTATCAATTGGAGAGCCTCAGCCAGATGGAAATCGTGTGCTTTACTTGGAGTTTAACGGCCAACCACGTGAAATCGTAGTGAAAGATGAAAGTGTGAAATCGACAGTTGCACAACGTGTGAAAGGGAATCGTGAAAATCCAAACCACATTAGCGCAACGATGCCAGGAACAGTTATTAAGGTAGTTGTAAAAGAGGGCGATGAAGTGAAAAAAGGTGATTCCATGGCGATTACAGAAGCGATGAAAATGGAAACGACAGTTCAAGCGCCATTTAATGGTAAAGTGAAAAAAGTATATGTAAATGATGGAGATGCAATTCAAACGGGAGATTTACTTATTGAATTAGATCATTAAAATAAAGAAAAAGAGCTGTGTGAAAGCAGCTCTTTTTTTATTACAAATAATACCTTGCCAATTCGGCAAGGTATTAAAGTTTTACTTTGTTTTATTTTGCTTAGAAGTCAATTCAGCTTCTTTTGCATTGACTGTACTTCTTGTACCTAACATAACTAAATAGCATAGTACAGCAAACAAGCAAGAAATGAAGAGTGAATGTAATAATGCCATTGCTAAACTAGCATTTGTAAATACGACTAAAACTCCTACTACAGCTTGAAGTGTAACAAGGATAAATGAAATGATCCATCCCCAGTATACTACACGTTGCTGCTTGTAATGGCGAATAGCGATAATCATCGCATATAGTATCCAAGCGAAAATTAACATCGCTGCAACTCTATGTCCCATTTGAACCCACTCATGTAGTTGAGTTGGCATAGGTCTATTTTTGCTACACAAAGGGAAGTCTGGACAGGCTAAGCTAGCTCGTTCGTGACGTACTAGAGCTCCTGTGTAGACAACGATATAACTGTAAATTGTTACACCATAAATATGAAATTTCATTTTTTTGTCCATAATAAGAGAACGTGCATCGAATTTTTGATCAATTTCAAAAATAAGACACGTTAACAAGATAACAGAAGCAAATGAAATTAAGGAAATACCAAAGTGGATAGCTAATACAGCAGGCATTTGTCCCCATACAACTGCCGCCGCTCCCATTAATGCTTGGGCCACTAAAAATACGAAGGATAAAATTGCTAACGTCTTTGTTTCGCGCACATGTTTATAATATTTCCAGGACAAAATACAAAGAAGAGTAACAAGGATTCCTGCTGATCCTGATGTAAGGCGGTGACTTAGCTCAATAATAGTTTCCATTGATAAATTAGATGGAATCAATTCACCGTTACAAAGTGGCCATGATTTACCGCATCCTTGGCCTGACCCTGTTTTTGTAACTAAAGCGCCTCCTAGTAAAACTATTAGTAAATCGAGACTTGTAATGACTGCTAACCATTTAATAAAGCGTTGCAATCTCTTTCACCATCTTTCTGCTATGAAGTTATTGCGAAATATTTTCATTCCATTATGTATAGAATAAAACGTGCTACAGTCCTATGATATATAAAAAATAATAAAATAGCAAAGAAATGAAGGGTGTAGGCAATGTACGTATCGCGAAGAAAAAAATGGGGATTAACATACATATTTTAGGGGAAAATAAGGCGATTTTAAAAAGAAATAGGGAGAATACATGCTAAATATGACAAAATAGTTTATTATAGAAGATAACATCGTGTTATGATAAGGATAGAGTAGAATAAAGTTTTTTAACATTCGACACAAAAAGTTCATGTTTTCTTCACAAAATGTTCGGGAAATATGATTTAATATATTGGAGTATGGGCGTAGATTAGTAGTAGAATGGGTTAACAATATTTCTACTGTAATAATATTGCTATATAAAGCGAAATATTTCATATGAAATAAAAGCTAAGAAAGATGATAGGTTTAAGAGGGGGTTAAAGTGATGAGCCATGCAACAAGTGAGCTGCATGATGAGTCAGCTGTTTCAAGTGTACCGGAAACAACTCGGTTACAAGATTTATCAGCACTCGTTAAAATGGGGATTGTAAACTCAAATACACTTACTGTATTTACAGGATTTTGGCTGGCTTTACATTTTAATGGATTAAGTGTTATGGACCATCTAGATAAGCTATTTTTCACAATCGTTGGTTCTGCATTAATTATGGCAGGGGTATGTTGTTTAAATAACTACATTGACCGAGATATCGATCCATTAATGGAAAGAACAAAAAACCGTCCAACGGTAACAGGTAAATATAAACCTGGATTTGCACTGGCATTTGGACTTGTAATTTTACTACTTGGATTTGCATTTTTATTACTTACTACACCAATGGCAGTCTTCATCTCATTTATTGGTGCCTTCACATACGTTGTTTTATATACGTTATGGACGAAGAGAAAATATACATTAAATACTGTTGTAGGTAGTATATCAGGAGCAGTTCCACCTTTAATTGGATGGGCGGCAATTGATCCGTCTTTAAGTCATCCAATTGCTTGGATGTTATTTTTAATTATGTTTATTTGGCAAATCCCACATTTCCTCGCATTAGCGATGAAACGTGTTGATGAATATCGAAATGCAGGAATCCCAATGCTTCCTGTTGTACAGGGATTTGATATTACGAAACGTCAGATTATGATTTGGACAGTATGTTTATTACCACTACCATTTTATATGAGTGGGCTTGGAATAACATTCATGGTAATTGCAACATTGCTTAACATCGGATGGATCGTACTAGGGTTTTATGGCTTCCGTAAGCAAGATGACATCAAATGGTCCGTAAAAATGTTTGTTTATTCCCTGAATTACTTAACAATCTTATTTGTGTCAATGATTGTAGTTACATTCTTCTAAGACAACGACATGATTGGATTTCTTTACGTTGAGATTTACTTTACTTAACTATAAAGTACAATCTAATTCACAAAGAAAGTGGGGGTTGTTTGTATGAAGAAACAGTGGCGACTGCTTTCGTTCGTTTCACTGCTGGCTTTACTGTTAGGGGGATGCGGTAAAGCCTTTCAATCTACTTTAATTCCGCAAGGAGAAGTAGCGAAAATGCAATATGATTTGCTCTTATTAGCGAGTGCAATCATGATAGGAGTAGTACTTGTAGTTACTATTATTTTCTTATATGTAATTGTGCGTTTCCGACAAAAAAAGGGTGAGGAAGATTATATTCCAGAGCAAGTTGAAGGAAATCACAAACTAGAAATTATATGGACAGTTATTCCGATTATTCTTTTGTTAATCTTGGCTGTTCCGACTGTTACATATACATTCAAGCTTGCTGATGTAAGTGCGATGGAGAAAAAGAATATTGATAAAGATACTATCGTTGTTGATGTAACAGCGAATCTTTATTGGTGGGAATTTTCTTATAAATCAGAAAAAATAGTAACTTCTCAAGATCTAGTCATCCCCACAGGTAAGAAAGTGTATTTGAATTTGAAGGGTGCCGATATTAAACATTCGTTTTGGGTTCCATCTTTAGCTGGGAAAATGGATACAAATACAGATAATGTAAACAAAATGTGGTTAAAGGCAGATAAATCGGGCACTTATAATGGTTTTTGTACAGAATTTTGTGGCCCATCACATTCTTTAATGCAATTCAAAGTGAAAGCTCTGGATGAAAGCGAGTACAAAAAATGGCTTGCTGATATGAAGAAGATTGATGGAAAAAAAGAAGTAGCTTCTACGAAGGCGCAAGAAGGCCAAGAAATATTTAATAAAAGCTGTATTGGTTGTCATGCGGTTGGATCAAATGATAGTAGACCACCTTCTGCTCGTATCGCACCGAACCTAGCAAACTTTGCAGATCGCGATACAGTTGCTGGTATTGCCGAAAACAATGAAGAGAACTTAAAAAAATGGCTCAAAGATCCTGAAAATATGAAGCCAGGTAATAAAATGACTGGTAAATATGGCAATTTAACGGATGATCAAATTAATGCATTAAATGCATATTTACAAACGTTAAAGATTGAAAAGTAAAGAGGGATCATTTGCGAAGGGGAGGTTGAAAACGTGAGTTCTGTAGCAAAAAAACAGGGGATGGGTGCTGTCATATGGGATTATTTAACGACAGTAGACCATAAAAAGATTGCCATTCTCTATTTAATTGCAGGTGGAGTATTTTTTATAATAGGCGGAATAGAAGCGCTATTTATTCGCCTTCAGTTAGCGATTCCTAACAATGCTTTTCTTGTTGGGGATGCTTATAATCAAGTATTAACGATGCACGGTACAACAATGATTTTCCTCGCAGCTATGCCACTCGTGTTTGCATTTATGAACGCCGCAGTACCACTTCAAATTGGAGCACGTGATGTGGCGTTCCCGTTTTTGAATTCACTCGGATTCTGGTTGTTTTTCTTTGGTGGAGTATTTTTAAATTTAAGTTGGTTTTTAGGAGGAGCACCTGATGCAGGTTGGACATCGTATGCATCTTTAGCTTTAGCCTCAAAAGGGCATGGTGTTGACTTTTATGTACTCGGCTTGCAAATATCAGGTATTGGTACATTAATTGGAGGTATTAACTTCCTAGTTACAATTATTAATATGCGAGCGCCAGGAATGACCTATATGCGCATGCCGATGTTTACATGGACAACATTTGTAACATCGTCACTTATATTATTCGCATTTCCTCCATTAACTGTAGGATTAGGTCTTTTAATGCTAGATCGCTTATTTGGCACAAGTTTCTTTAATCCGGCATTGGGCGGGAATACAATTATATGGGAGCATTTATTCTGGATCTTCGGTCACCCAGAAGTATACATTCTTATACTCCCAGCTTTCGGAATATTCTCAGAAATCTTCGCCACATTTTCGAAAAAAAGATTATTTGGTTATTCATCGATGGTGTTCGCGACTGTATTAATCGGCTTTTTAGGGTTTATGGTATGGGCGCATCATATGTTTACAGTTGGTCTTGGTCCTGTTGCGAACGCTATCTTTTCAGTTGCAACAATGGCAATTGCAGTTCCGACAGGTATTAAAATATTTAACTGGCTCTTTACAATGTGGGGTGGAAGTATTAGGTTTACGACACCAATGATGTGGGCGGTAGCTTTTATTCCATCATTCGTTATGGGTGGAGTTACAGGCGTTATGCTTGCATCTGCACCAGCTGATTATCAATTTCATGATAATTATTTTGTAGTAGCACATTTTCATTATGTAATTGTCGGCGGTGTTGTATTTGGTTTACTTGCAGGTGCACATTATTATTGGCCACTTATGTTTAATAAGGTATTAAATGAAACGCTAGGAAAGATAACATTTTGGTTATTCTTTATCGGTTTCCATTTAACGTTCTTTATTCAGCATTTCCTTGGATTAATTGGTATGCCACGTCGTTATTACACATACCTAGAGGGACAAGGATTAGAAATGGGGAATATGATTAGTTCTATTGGAGCAGTATTTATGGCTCTTGGCACAATCGTTCTTTTATTCAATGTAATTAAAACAACAGTGTCAAAAGAGAAGGCTGGTCGTGACCCATGGGATGCACGTACATTAGAGTGGACAATGCCAGCACCTACACCAGAATATAATTTCAAACAATTACCATTTGTTCGCGGATTAGATCCGTTTTGGATTGAAAAACGTGAAGGTAATAAAGAGATGACAGCTGCGGAACCAGTTGGTGATATTCATATGCCAAACCCTTCGTTTTCACCGTTTATCATTTCTTTAGGTTTATTTATAGCCGCGTTTGGTGCGATGTATATGCAGGGTGGAAAAGATAAGTTTTGGTTGTTAGTAGCAATTATTGGTTTAATCATTACATTTGGCACAATGTTCCTTCGCTCAGTAGTCGATGATCATGGATATCATATTCATAAAGAAGATTTAGAGGATAAGGGGGGCAAGGCATAATGCATGTAGATGAAAAATTAACGAATGAAACATTTCCAGCAGAGCCTGAAAAAGCAACCCTTGAGGGGAAAAATAAGTTTGTCGGTTTTTGGTTATTTCTTGGAGGCGAAACGGTGTTGTTCGCTTCCTTATTCGGCACATATTTAGCGTTAAAGAACTCTACAAATGGCGGACCAACATCTCAAGAGATGTTTCAAATGCCACTCGTTTTCATCATGACGATGCTTTTGTTAACAAGTAGTTTAACGAGTGTATATGCAATGTATCATATGAAAAATTTCAACTTTAAGAAAATGCAACTTTGGTTACTTGTAACAGTGTTGCTTGGCTTAGGATTTTTGGGGTTTGAAATATATGAGTTTTATCATTATACGCATGAATTTAAGCATACTATGAGAAGTAGTGCATTTGGTTCTGCATTCTATGCTCTTGTTGGTACACACGGGCTCCACGTGTTGTTTGGATTATGTTGGATTTTAACATTAATCTTTAGAAATGCGAAGAGAGGTTTAAATTTATACAACGCACCAAAGTTTTATGTTGCATCAATTTATTGGCACTTTATTGACGTAGTTTGGGTGTTTATTTTCACTGTAGTATATTTAATGGGAATGGTGGGATAAACAATGGCCGTAAAGCAAACGAATAATCCTAAAGTTGATCTTGTTTATCGGAAGAGAAAAAGTGCGGAGGAGATGAAGCATCAAGTTATTACGTTTGCATTAATGATTTTTTTAACATTAGTTGCATTTGTAGCAGTTGCATATCCGAAAACTTTTAGTCCGACTTTCTCTGTACCGTTTATTTTACTATTAGCAGTGGTACAAGTAATTTTTCAATTGTATTATTTTATGCATATGAGTCATAAAGGACATGAAGCAGCAAGTTTCTTTCTTTATTCTGGTCTGTTAATAGGGTTAATTACAATTTTAGCTTTTATGACGATCGTGTGGATTTGAAAAGTGAAAAATAAGGGAGCTTGTGTTGTCACAGCTCCCTCTTCACATTATGTGAAAGGATAACCTTAAGAAGGTGGGTGTGACAATGAGTAACTTGTGGATATTTGGTTTTCAAGCTCTATGGAGTCCGATCTTTTTATTATTTATGCTTTCGATTCTTATTGGGTACTTTTTAATTATTGGACCATATAGAACGCGATTTGAAAATGCGACGAAGGTAAGTAAGAAGCAAATTTTTTATTTTACGACTGGGATTGTCCTCTTGTATTTTGTAAAGGGAGGACCTATTGATTTAATTGGTCATATTATATTTAGCGCACATATGTTTGAAATGGCAATAATGTATATTGCAGTTCCCCCGTTATTACTGCTTGGTATACCTGTATGGTTATATCAATATATTACTTCTTTTAAGTTCGTTCAAATTGTGCTAAAGGTTTTTGCAAAGCCGCTTATTGCGTTGTTCGTATTTAACGGTCTGTTTTCCTTTTATCATTTGCCAGTTGTTTTTGATACAGTAAAACAAAGTCAAATAGCGCATCCTATTTGCCTTGCTGTATTGTTTTTTGCAGCAATAATGATGTGGTGGCCGATGTTGAATCCGTTGCCGGAATATCAAACGTTAAGTGATATAAAGAAGCTTGGTTACATGTTTGCTAATGGTATTTTATTAACACCAGCTTGTGCATTAATAATTTTTGCGACTGCACCATTATTTGCAACATATACGGATCCGGCCGCTTGGATGAAGGCGATGGAACTTTGTGTACCAGCGGGTACTTTATCAGATTTAAATATAACCGGACCAGAATTTTTACATTGGATGCCGGTAGTACAAGACCAACAAACAGGCGGTATCATTATGAAAATTGTCCAGGAAATAGTGTACGGTACGATTATTGGCTATGTGTTCTTTAAATGGGCACGTAGAGAGCGTGAAAAGGATAAAGAGCAGTTGCAAGAGTTACCCCCTTATTTGCAGACAAAATAAAAACGAGTGCATCTTATTGATGCTCTCGTTTTTTGTTATTCAATAATCTGAAATTCTTTCAATTCTTTTTCAATATTTTGTAGGAGTTGTTCGCTTTTTTGAAGTACATTCGTTGGGAAAATCTCATCATCACCATATTCAACGCCATGAGGATAATAATGTTTTCCTAATAAGGGGGGTAATAGTTTTACTTGAGCGTGTCTACCGCCGATGTCACCCTCAACAGCAAAACCTTGTACACGTAAATAATAAACATCCTTTAAGATTTCAAATTTATAATCATATGTAATGCGTTCATAATCCCACTGTCCAGCGAGTACAAAATGGTTGTTTTCCATGATTTCAGTTAAAAGAGTTAAATCTACGACTGCGTCATTAAACTTCGTATTTGTAAATTGCATAAAATACCTCCTCCTTAATGTTACGTTATTATTTTTATAATAGTATGAATAATAAGAAAGTGCAATTCATATTGAGAGAAAAGGGATAATCCAGACTTTTTTCGTGAAAATATGATATAGTGAAAAGAGTACGGTACACACAAAAAAGGAAAGAAAAGGATTTGTGTATATCTCAATTTTATGTTTTGTTCAGGAGGTATATCGTTTGAAAAAAGTATTACGTATCGTAATCATTACATTTTTAATTTTAGCTGTGGATTTATACGGGAAATTACTCGTTTCGCAATATATACTAACCCCATCTCACTCTAAGCAAGAAAATAAAATTGTGAAAAAGAAAAAGCAAATAAATGAAGAAACCTCAGACACAGTTTTAAATATGATTGGTGGGGACTCTGAGAATTTATTAGCAAAGTGGGGCGAACCGTCTCGAATAGAGCCGTCTGCTTATGGATATGAATGGTGGGTGTATAATCAAGATTTAACTCAGTATGTTCAATTTGGAGTTGCTGAACGTAAAGTTGTAACGGCGTATGTTGCTGGTGAACAAGTTAAGGTGACACCTTATTATATAAATGAAAAGTATGAAGAAGTATATAAAAAGAATCCGATTTCACATGAGATTTCATTAAAAAGAGGGAAAAATAGTTATCAATTTGAGTTATCTGATACAGAAGTAATGGAACAACCACTAATACCTGTAGAAGATGGATGGGCACAATTATACTTTGATCATTTTACGCATGAGCTTGTTGGTGTTCGTTATATGGATGATGAAACTTTATTACGCCAAAGACCCTATCAGCTTGTTTATTCAGGAGAATTAATAGCGGAACAACCATTGACTCCAGAAAAAGTGAAGCAAGTAGAAAATGGAAATATGCAGCAAATTCTAGATTTAACAAATATTATTCGAAGTCGTCATGAATTACCATTGTTAACATGGGATCAACAAACGGCAGACGTTGCATTTGGCCATAGTAAAGATATGAAGGATAATAATTATTTTTCCCATGACTCGCCTACTTTTGGTACGTTAGGAGATCGCTTGCAACGTGGTCAAGTAGCTTTTCAACTTGCTGGTGAGAATATAGCGGCGCAACATAGTGATGGAATTGCAGCGGTACAAGGCTGGTTAAATAGTGAAGGTCACAGAAAAAATTTATTAAATGAGCAATTCACTGGATTAGGTGTTGGGGTATATGATAAGTTTTATACTCAAAACTTTATTCGAAAATAAAAAGGTGCATGAATCGTCTGAAAATGGGCGAACCATGCGCCTTTTTTTTCTTACAATATAGTAGATATACATGAAGAGGTGAGGATTATGCCGACAACAAAAGGGCCGTTGCATCCATCGGTTCAGCAGTTTAAAGAATTTGTAAACCATCACCCTAAAATGGTTCATGAGGTTAGAGGTGGCCAAAAAACTTGGCAGCAATTTTATGAAGAATGGTACTTACTCGGTGAAGAGGATCGAATATGGGCAGCGTATAGACCTGATGGAGCACCTACTTTTTCTTCAGTGAAAAAAAATAAAGTGAAAAAAGAAGATAGAACTGAAGAAGAAAAAACTGAAGAAGAAAAAACTGCTGATGTGATGGGACAAATGCTTTCTTTTTTTAAAAAGCTAGACGTAGAACAAATGCAGCAACATTTAGCAAATGTAACGAGTGCGATTGGTAGTGTGCAACAAGTTATACAACAATTTCAAGGAAACCGCGCGCAAGAAGAACAAAGTACTTCTGAAAATAATCCATTTTTCTTTCAAAAGGATTAGGAGGAAAGAGGATGAGAGCAGATATTATGGAGTTTATAAAAGCTGATGAGGATTTAACTCGTTATATCCGGGAACAGCCGTACTGGTATCGGAAATTAACCCGTAATCCAGAAGAAAAAGAAGCCTTTGAGTTAGCTGCTATGCAGCATTTCAAAAAAACAATACCGGATAAAGTGGAAAAATTTCAAAACCAATTAGCGGTGGCTTCAATTATGATTGATATGTTTCAGTATATGAAGCAGCAAAATGTGACGTAATTGGAAGGTGAAAACTATGTCCGTCATGCAAAACTTTTGTTACAATAGAATCGGATTATTTAAAAAGGAGTTGCAGCATGACGGAAATTTGTTTAGTACGACATGGACAAACTGATTGGAATTTTCAAGAGATTATTCAAGGACGCGAAGATATTCCGCTTAACGAAGTTGGGAAAAAGCAAGCGAGTCAAAGCGCAGCTGCCTTGCAAGCGGAATCGTGGGATGTCCTTATAAGTAGCCCGTTAATTAGAGCGCAAGAAACAGCTAAGGAAATTGCTGGGGCTATTGGATTACCATCTATTTTATTAGATGAGCGATTTATGGAACGTAATTTTGGGGAAGCTTCTGGGAAACCAGTTGCGGCCGTTAGAGAGTTAATTGCAGATGGTAATGTAGAAGGAATGGAGCAGGATGAAGAAATTGTAGAGCGCTGTTTTACGGCTTTACAAGAGGTTGCAGCAGCACATGGAGATAAACGTATTATCATTGTTGCACATTCACATGCAATAAAAGCTATTTTACACGCAATTGCACCAGATGAAATTACATTTAAAACGCCGTTAAAAAACGCATGTATTAGCTATGTGAAAGAGAATAGCGGGAAATGGGATGTTCTTAAATATAATATTGCGGAGCATATTAGTGTATAAAGAGTGTAAGGGGATTGTATGAAAAGTAGTTAGAATCATATCTTTCTTTTAGGTGAGACACTTCAATTAGTAGTTCTGTTCTAAATGTGTTATGATGAATACTCGGAGGTGTCTCTCATGATTGTAGCGACGCTGGAAAGCGTATTGATTTTAGATAAGGCAGAGCAGCTTGCAAAAGCGATTATCTGTTCAGATATAGCAGAAGATTATCGTAAGTATTATAAGGATTTACAAGAAGATATAGAAGTCCAGACGCTAATTCAGCAATTTACAGCGATGAAAGAGCGATATGAAGAAGTGCAACGTTTTGGTAAATATCATCCTGATTATACTTTCGTTTCGACGAAAATGAGGGAATTAAAGCGTTCTGTAGATATGCATGATAAGGTTGCAGCCTTTAAAAGAGCAGAAACTGCTTTACAAAAGTTATTAGATGAAGTTAGTGTAGCAATTGGTTCTGAGGTATCTCCTTCTGTTAAAGTTCCAACAGGAAATCCGTTTTTTGATGCGGGTGGCTGTGGCGGTGGTTGTGGTACCGGAGGCGGTTGTGGTTGTAAAAAAACAGGGTAATTTACCCTGTTTTTTAGAATATAGAAGAAAACGTATACAGAGTTTGTCCTTTAATGTCATAAATTTCTGATTGGTTTTCATAAAATACAAGAATATAAGTTTTTAAAAGGAGAAGATGGAGAAGATTATGTTCGGGCAACGACAAAGTATGATTGTTTATTTACATTCATTGAAACATGCCAAGATTTTAAGGAAATATGGTAACATTCATTACATATCAAAACGATTGAAATATGCGGTTGTATATTGTGATATGGAACAAATTGAGCATATGATGCAAAAATTGAATAAACTTCCTTTTGTAAAAAAAGTAGAACAGTCGTATCGCCCATTTTTAAAAACGGAATTCGAAAATTCACGTCCTGATCGGGCAAAGGAATACGATTATAGCTAATAAAAAAATCCCCTGCTAAATTTAGCGGGGGATTTTTTACTTAAAATAACGTGTTACTTCATTGGAGGAATGAAATTGTTCATTCGTAAAATACCAATTAGATGATTAAAAAATAGTTCTTTTTCAGGGAAAGTTGTCGACGGTTTTACAGTAAAGGTAGTAACCTTTTTCCCTAATTGTTCTGCCATTTCTTCAAATAAAATAACACGTTTGCTTTTTTTATTTTCAAGTACAGGAATGCCTTCACGACATATGTATAATGGCTGGAAATCACCAGTAGTTGTAGGTTTTAGTATTACAACAAGTGAACACACTTTTTTTCGTTTTTTACAGTTTCAAATTGTAACATATGTGTTATACGTTCTTTGTTTGCTTTGGCAATTTCAAGTAATTCATATAAATCAGAGTAGCCTTCTCCGAGTTCTATAAAGCGTTGAATCATATTTTTTCCTCCTCTTTCTTTTACTGTACCATCTCACTTTTTAAATGAAAAGTAGACAAAGAAAAAAACCCTGCAATGCAGGGCCCTTCTTATACTAGTATGAACTAGCAAGAAGGAAAAGGGAGAGGAGAAACCGGAGGAAGAACTTATGGGGAAACGTAAGTCTTCTCCGCGGTTGGCAACAACATCGAAGGTGATGTTGTTATATTTATTTATGTCCAATCTAAATGAAGATATACATAATGAAATTAAAATTTATGTTAGGCTTTTTATTTTTCTTTTTTTATTTTATGATAGGATAAAAAAGGTAAAGTGGAACTGATATACATAGAGGGTTGTTGCTTGCAAATAGTGAAATGAATTTGGAAGAAGTAGCGAGCAGTTATTTTAACTGAGGTTTTCAATTAGTCGAATGACAGATTAATGAAAAATGTATGAAATAGTATGAATTGGTAGCGGTTACCGAATTGAAATGAATTTGCTGTAATCGCTCTATAGATTGAAATAAAGGTAGTGACAACAGATGAGAGTAGTTTCAGGAAAATGTAAAGGGCACCCACTTAAAGCGGTACCTGGCAATACAACGCGTCCAACGACAGATAAAGTGAAAGAATCTATTTTTAATATGATAGGTCCTTATTATGATGGTGGTATCGCTCTTGATTTATTTGGTGGTAGCGGTGGTCTTGGAATTGAGGCCATAAGTAGAGGGATTGATAAAGCGATTTTTGTTGACCGAGATAGTAAGGCGATAAAAGTCATTCATCAAAATTTAGAAAGCTGTAGACTACAAGAACAAGCTGAAGTGTACCGAAATGATGCGGAACGTGCGGTAAAGGCACTTATAAAGCGTGAAATATCATTCGATCTTATACTAATAGACCCTCCATATAAAGCTCAAAAAATTGTGTCTTTAGTTAGTGTGATGGATCAACATGGATTGTTAAATAAAGATGGAATCATTATGGCAGAGCATGGGGATGATGTGGTTTTACCTGACTCTATAGGAGAACTTGTAAAAGTACGAGCAGAAAACTATGGGATTACAGCAATTTCGATTTATAAGTATGAAGGTGAGGGGACGGAATGACAAGTATAGCTATTTCTTCAGGGAGTTTTGATCCAATTACCCTTGGACATTTGGATATTATTAAAAGGGGAGCAAAAGTATTTGATGAAGTATATGTAGTTGTTTTAAATAATTCATCAAAAAAACCATTCTTTTCGGTAGAAGAACGCTTAGAGTTAATTCGAGAGGCGACAAAGGATATTCCGAATGTAAAGGTTGATTCACATAGTGGATTATTGGTGGAATATGCAAAAATGCGTAATGCAAATGCAATATTACGTGGTTTGCGAGCGGTTTCTGATTTTGAATATGAGATGCAAATTACTTCAATGAATCGAAAATTAGATGAAAATATAGAAACCTTTTTTATTATGACAAACAATCAATATTCATTTTTAAGTTCAAGTATTGTGAAAGAAGTTGCGAGATATGGAGGAAGTGTAGTAGACCTTGTTCCTCCGATTGTAGAGCGAGCTTTAAAAGAAAAGTTTCAAACCCCGTTAAAGTGAACGGGGTTTTTCTTTATAAATACGTAAAAACAATAAGATAACATATAAATATAAACAAAATAAGGTGAAGATTGGTCCGTAGTGTATAAATGCTGTCCAAATATCATTTAGTGTAAAAGAATGATTCAATAAAAATACGGGAATATCTTCTTGTGTAGGCGAGACAGAATGAACTTTTTCATAAAATGGTTCCCAAAATATAAAAGTGAAAATAGGAGCGATAATACTTTGGATAATTCGAGCTAAAAAATATGGTTTAAAACGGATATCTGTCTCCGCTAATATGCTTGCTACTTGTGCCTGAATAGAAAGACCGCTAAATGCTAAAATGAAGCTTGTTACCATCGCTTGTTGAAGAAGTGTTGTTTCATTTATTTGGCTAATCATTTGGCTTCCAAGCGTCATTTCAAAAATACCGGATAATATCGGAATATTAAATTGGGAAGTAAGTTGGAAGAATGATAAAATATGTTGCATAATAAAAGAAAGCGCTTCTGTAATTTCGAAAACAGTAATCATTTTATTTAAAACAGAGAATAAAATAATAAACCCACCAATCATGAGCAGTGTTTGAATAGAAGAAACGATAGCGTCACCAAGTAGTTTTCCGATTGGCCTTTTTTCTTGCATACGTGTTTGGTGGAGAATGGAAAAAGGATTTTGAAAGGCACGTTTTTGATTCGTATGTTTTTCTTTTATGTAAGTATCGTTACTACCATAAAAGCGCATCAGTAACCCGACGATAAAGTTACTTATATAATGTGCTGCTGCTAATACGAGCCCTAATTTCGGATTATTGAAAAAACCAATAGAAACCGCTCCGAAAATAAAAAGCGGATTAGAAGAATTTGTGAAAGATACGAGTCGTTCCGCTTCAATTTGTGTTAGTTGATTGCTCTTGCGTAGTCTAGCACTTAATTTGGCGCCAGCGGGGAATCCTGAAGCCATTCCCATTGCCCAAACAAACCCGCCTACCCCTGGAACACGAAACAATGGACGCATTAGTGGTTCTAATATAACACCGATAAATTTTACAATACCAATACTGATTAGAAGTTCCGCAATGATGAAAAACGGTAGTAGTGAAGGGAATACAACTTCCCACCATATATTTAACCCTCGAATTGAAGCTTGCAAAGCAGCTTGGGGGTGGAGTACAAGAGAAAAGGTTAAAAACAGCATTGATATGGTAAGAAAAGCAGTTTTCCATTTTTCGTACATGTAAGAAAATCCCCCTTTGTCCCAAAAACGTTCATTTCAGTATACGTGGATATGTGGTGAATTTAGACCATAAGTATGAAAAAGGAATGAAAAAAATTAAAGGGTGAGAAAAATGAAGGAACCAAAAATCGGTTTAGCACTTGGATCCGGAGGTGCAAAAGGTTTTGCTCATATAGGGGTAATAAAAGTGTTGAGGGAAGCTGGCATCCCTATTCATATGGTAGCAGGTAGTAGTATAGGAGCATTAATTGGTACATTTTATGCAGCGAGTTGTGACGTTGAAAGGCTGTATAGATTGGCCGCTGTTTTTAAAAGGAAATATTATTTGGATTTGACAGTTCCTAAAATGGGATTTATTGCTGGAAAACGTATCAAAGATATGATTAAAATGTTTACATATAATAAAAATTTAGAAGAGTTAGATATCCCGACGGCTGTTGTGGCTACTGACATTTTGAAGGGGGAAAAAGTTGTTTTTACAAGCGGTCCGATTGCGGAGGCAGTTCGAGCAAGTATATCTGTGCCAGGGGTGTTTGTTCCAGAGAAAATAGCTGGCCGCTTATTAGTGGATGGAGGGGTAATTGACCGTATTCCCGTGTCAGTTGTAAAAGATTTAGGGGCTGATATTGTTATTGCTGTTGATGTATCTCCAATTAAGGTGAATGGAGAGATTACATCGATTTATGATGTAATTATGCAGAGTATTGAAATCATGCAACATGAACTTGTGATGAATCGGCAAATAGCATCAGATTTAATGATGCAGCCAGCAGTAGAACAATTTAGTTCGCGTGCTTTTACACATATTGAAGACATTATTAGGGTCGGAGAAGTGGAAGCAGAAAAACATATTTCAAACATTTATTTACTAATTGAGCAGTGGAAGGAGAAACATAATGTTTAAGCGTTTTCGGTTTATATATGCAATTTTAATAGGGGTTATATTGGCGATGCTACTTGTTTATGTGCGTTTGCCATACTTTGTGACAAAACCAGGTATGGCCGCGAAATTAGCGCCGTACGTGCAAGTTGATGGTGGAACTAAAGAGTCGGGTGATTTTATGCTTGTCACAGTCTCAATGGGGCCTGCAAATGTTGTGAATTTAATAGCCGCGCAATTTAATAAATATACACACGTTTCGAAGGCGGAAGAAATATTGCAAAAAGGTGAGAGTGATGAAGAATATCAATTTCGTCAAAATTATGCAATGAAAGATTCACAAAACGCCGCAATTTATAATGCATATAAACGTGCAAATCGTTCCGTATCTTTTGAAAATAAAGGGGTACTAGTTGCTGGTGTGGCAAAGGGAATGCCGTCAGAAGGGAAGCTTAAGCTTGGAGATATTATCATAGCTGTCGACGGAAAAACATTCGAAAAGACGGAACAATTTATTGAGTATATGACAGGGAAAAAAGAGGGAGATACAGTAAATATTGAATACAAGAGAGGCGGAAAACAGTTTAAAGAAAATTTAAATGTAAAGACAATTCCTAATGGAAATGGCCGCGTTGGAATAGGTGTCTCTATCGTTACAGAAAGAGAGTTAGTGGTAGATCCGAAAGTGAAAATTGATTCCCATGAAATAGGGGGGCCATCAGCGGGTTTAATGTTTACCTTAGAAATTTATAATCAGCTCGTTGAAGAAGATTTAACAAACGGACATGAAATAGCTGGAACAGGTACAATCAATGAAAAGGGAGAAATTGGTCCCATTGGTGGTATTCAGCAAAAAGTAGTAGCTGCTAGTGATGCGGGAGCTGAAGTGTTCTTTGCGCCAAATGAAAAGGGTGCGGAGAAATCGAATTATAAAGACGCTCTTGAGGCTGCGAAAGATATTAAAACAAAGATGAAAATTGTACCGGTGGATACACTGGATGATGCGTTAACTTATTTGGAAAAAATGGGTAGGAAAAAATAAACCTCTCTGAAATAGAGAGGTTTTTCTTATAGAAATGTTGTAGTTGTTTCATTGTAACGAATTGGATGGTGTGTTACGTCTTGTTTTAGTACTTGTGTCCGTAATGGTTCTTGTATTATGGAGAAATATACAGAATTTGCTTTTCGCTCTATATCTAAAGTAGGATGGTTAAATGTTTTTGTATGGGTAAGGATTGGAAGCTCTATTTTTTTCTTGTTCTTTGAAAGGTAAGTTTGTCCTTTTTGTGACATGCCAAGTAGACGAATATACGGTGCATGCTGTTCTATATTTGCTTTATGTATTTCTTCTTTTGTTGTATTAGTTAAAATATGTGTACAAGCTCTTTGTAATCTAGTCCATGTATAACGTTTTGTTTTTAATGCTTCCATGAATGAATAGAAAGATGAACTGTCCTGTATTTTTGATAAAATACGATGCTCTAAACCTTCTTCTATTTCATATATATGTCGTAAGTCCTCTGGAGACATCGTCATGAGTTTGTATTTAAAAAATGAAAAATATTGTTCCCAATTATGTAATAACCCGTAGTTTTGTTTATAATTTGCTAAAAGAGAAGCGGTTGCTTTCGGGATAAAAGGCTCAATTGCTGTAAATGAACCATTCTCGCTAAAAAGTTGTTTACGAATACTCGTTGCACTTGCAATATGTTGGTCATTAAACGTTTCATCATGATAATGAGAGGCAAATCTTTTTATAGTTTGCGATTGCATAGAACTATTTTGTGAGAGAATCGCTTTTATGTATTGGAAGCCTAAAATGTTATTTGGTTGTGACATATCGATGTTTTTTTCGGATGGTAAAATGTGTAGAAAGGCTTCAGATGTTGCTTTTGCGTAACTATTCCCCTCGTTCATAAATTGTTTTACAAGACGATTAAAAGTCTCTTCTTCATTTTTTTGTACAGAAATAGTATTATAAAAATTTTCAGTGTGCCCATCTTCACTACCGAAACAAATTTCAGAAACACGAAGGGCGTTTAAAATGGAAATTGCGCCATTTGCGAATGTTTCAGCCTTTTGTGTTGCAAATGCATACGGAAGCTCTACAATAAGGTCCACGCCGTTTGTTAAGGCCATTTTAGTACGATACCATTTGGAGATGAGTGCTGGCTCACCACGCTGCAAAAAAGGACCACTCATAACGGCGATAATAATATCAGACTGTGTTAACTTTTTTGTTTGTTGCACATGATAAGCATGACCGTTATGAAAAGGGTTATATTCAACAACAATACCACTGGCTTTTATGGTAATCTCTCCTTTCGATGTAGCATCTTTTTGGAAAACGTGATAATCTATATATTATTTCCTATGATGACTTCATTATAGTGTAAAGAAAAAACTTACACTATAAATGCATTATATCACTTGTACCACGGGGGTTAACCTTCTTTAGTTTCATCACTGACCACATTTTGACCACTTCGACCACTTTTTAATACATTTCCTAGCATTTCAGTTACTTCAATTTGCCGCTCTTCATAAACATCAGTATAAATATTTAAAGTTGTAGAAACATTTGTATGACCAAGTAATTTCGAAACAACCTTTGCATTTGCACCAGAATCGATTAAAATAGTTGTAAACGTTCTTCGGATATCGTGGAATCTAATATACGGTACGTCTATTGCTTCGCACAAAGCTTTCATTTGGTAACGTATCGTATATGGATGTACGATTTTTTTATTTCTTGTGCAAATTAATAAATCGAAGGAATTCTCTTTTTTATGATTTTGATACTCCATCAATTCTTCCGTTAACTCTTCTGTCATCGGTATCACACGATTAGATGCTTCTGTTTTTGTTTCACCTAATTCATATTTGCCATCCACGAGTGTTAACGTTCGTTGCACATGAATAGCTTTATTCTCGAAATTAATATCATCCCACTGTAAAGCTAATACCTCACCGATACGCATGCCTGTATGCAGTGCTAAAACAAATGCAATATAATAACTGCCTTTTATTTTTGCGTACTCCATAAACTTCATTGCTTGTTCAATTGTCCAACTAGCTTGTGCTTTCTTTTTCACTTTTGGCCGCTTTGCTTTTTTTGCAGGATTGGAGTTAATCATTTCTAACTCTACGCCTTTATCGAGGATTTGTTTTAACATAACATCAACTGATGAAATATATTTTGTAGTTAGCCCCTCTTTAAGCAGCTTCTGATGAAAATTATGCACTGTCAGAGGTTTTATATCTGATAACCTCTTAACTCCAAATTCAGGCGTAACACGTGAGCGTAGAATGCGTTTGTATTGATACAATGTTGATGGCCTACATGAAGACTCTTTTTCTTGCATCCAGATTTCTACGAGTTGAGAAAAGCGAATATCACTATTCTCATAATCCCCATTTGCTAAATCATTTGTTACTTTAGCTGCTTCTTCTTGGGCAGCTTTCTTTGTCTTGAAACCACCTTTAGTGATTTGTTTCCGTTTACCTGTGAGTGGGTCTTTGCCGACATCCATAGTAAAAGACCACTTCTCACCACGTTTACGAAAGTATGCCATGATTTTCACCTCGTCATAATCATTTTCTAGATACAAGCTGTGATATGTGGTAGTGGTATAAGAATGATAGCATGTTAGCGTATTTTTTGTAAAAGGTATAATTTGATGTTTATTAAGCAAACTGTTTCATTTATTTGTTCCAATATTCGACAAAAAAGCTATAATAGAGAAAGACATAAAGTACATATTGCCATGTATAGGATATAAAAGATGGGTGGGTTTAGAAGTATGGAAGTAATGGTTCCAAAAGGATTTAATCGTCAGTCGATGTATAAATTGTTAGAAGAAGTAATTGACCATGATTTAAAACCTAAAGATGAAGAGATTGTGTTTAATTTCCGACAACTAACATTTATTGAACCAGCTGGTGTGACCATACTCGGTAATTTATTTCAATGGTTAAATAAAAGTGGTGTTACATGTGAAAAGATATTACCGAGATTAAGTGATAGGGATGCTGTTAAGTATTTGGATGACTCTTTATTTTTTGAACAATATTTCGGAGAGAAATTAAGAGTAGATGCCGATTTGAGACCCACAACTATCCCGCTAACTTTAGTTGCATATGAGCATAGTTATCAATTCCTACGAAAAAGGTTTTCTTATTGGTTGTCACACAGGCTAGATGTTACTGTTGAATCTGTTGACAATATTAGAATTTCATTAGAAGAAATTTTTAACAACATTCGAGACCATGCACAAGAGAATACAGGTTGTATCTTTGCACAACATTATCCGAATAAGGGTAATGAAAATACAGTACATATCGCTATATCAGATTTTGGTGTTGGTATTCCACATAATATTAAACAGGAATATCCGCTAATAAATGATGGGGAAGCTTTAGAAATGGCAATTGAAGCAGGGTTCTCTACAAGAAGCACTCCAAGAAACAGAGGTGTAGGTTTAGCTACGTTGGTAGATAACGTCGTGAGAGACAATGGGGGAGAAGTCTATATCCACTCTAACCATGGTATACTAACTTGTAAAGCAGGAAACACTGACATTGACGTAGAATATGAGGTATCACCATCATATTATCCAGGCACTTTAATTCAAATAATATTAAAGGCCGATAATATAGAAAATATTATATCAGATGAGGAGGATTTCGGATGGGACTAATAAATGTATTAGATCATGTAGGACGTTGCTATTCGAATGACGACGGGCAAATCATTCAAGATTTAATAAGACACAGTTTTAAACAAAATGAGAAAGTTGTTGTATCTTTTGAAGGAGTAACGGCATTAAATTCATCTTTTGTTAATACTGCATTTATCGAATTATTAAATGACTATGAATTTTCTTTCATAAAGGCAAGTTTAGGCTTTGCTAACTCAACAGCACAAATTAATAAAATGATAAAAAGTAGATTTAATTTTGAGGTGAATGAAAGAAAAAACTTAGTAACCGTTTAAAAGGATTTGATTGAAAAGAGCTATCTTACATAGCTCTTTTCTTTAATTTACAGATATAAAAGAAGTGAGCTACAATATTTGTATATTAAATAAAGGAGGGGAGAACATGGGGGGATTTACGAAGGACCCTGGTGGCCATAAAGTTGCTGATCCTGGTGTAGGTTGGCACAATGAACCAGGCGATGGTGGTTGGAAACACAACGAAGACCCTGGGACGGGTTGGAAAACAATTTCTGGCCCAGGGACAGGTATATAAAAAAGGGGTTAACGAAATGAATAGGTACATAAAAGATCCAGGTGGTTCAAAGGTGATTTCTGATTTAGGGATAGGAATAGAGATTTTTGACCCAGGACCTGGTGGAGGATAAACGAAAGACCCGGGAAAGGGAATATAAAAAAGAGAGCTAAGTGCTCTCTTTTTTTTGTTGATAAAAATTTGTTATTTTTTACCCTTGCGCATGTCTTTATTATAAATAAGGCATTATTTTAAGACTATATATACCAAATAATTTGGCGAGATTAATATTTAAGATTAATAATATGTCTTATATTTTTGATAATAGATGAGAGTTTTCTAAAAAACTTTCTCAATATGATATGCCTTTTAATAGAATTAAGTTTCTTAATCTTATGATAAACTGAATTTAATAAAAAAAGGAATCGAAAAAGACCCACGGTGTTATAGATGTGAGGCCACACACCTATAGCATTTTACCCTAGCCTGATAGGGAAAAATTTCCATGAGTCAGTACATAGTATATCATACTTCGTATGTGAAAAAGAGAATTATGGTTCATTTTCCTATTGAGAAAAAAGGGATGTGTTTTGGGTTCTTATCTAGGAGGGAATTTTAGAATGAAGAACTTTATAAAGAACTTACAAGAACATATCAATTATGCCAAGTTGGATGTCGGTACATTAGCAAAAAAGGCAGAGATAGATAGGACAAACCTTAATAGGATATTAAATGGGAAAGTTAAAGAAATGAAGTTAGATTCATTTTTATTAATTACTCCAGACCTGTATCCGAATTGGACAGAACGTAGAGGGAAAGTTAAAGATTTTATAATGGTCTGCGAAAGTGACTTAAATATAAAAAAAGCACTTTCGTATTGTCAAACAGTAGGTGAATATCAATTAATGAAGAATTTAATAAGAAAACATATTAATAGTGAAAAAAGGGGAAAATAAACAAGTACCTCCAATTGTATTATTTATATAATAAAAGAAATTTATGTAAGTTAGAAGGGGAAAAGTTACAGGGGGAATTAAATGAATTATCTTATTCGAAAAATGCTGATTACCAAATAGCGGTAGATATGTTACATGGATTTGCATTGTATGATAGTAGCAATTTTATGGCAATGGTTCCGTATTCTAAAAAAATTGATCAAAACTTACCTTTTGTAGAAAATTCATTTATAAGAAAACATTTAGATTTACAACATGAGGATCGTAAATCTCACATAAGTTTGTTTAGCAATAATATAAAAGAATGTAGGGAAACATGTAATAACATTATAAAGGATGCTCCAGAAAATTCAGTTATAAAAGCAAAAGCATTGAGTTGTTTAGCGGAGTCTTTTATATTCGAAAATCCTTTGCAGGCAGAAATGCACTTTTTAGAAAGTTTAAAGCTAATTAAAAAATTAGGCATTACTGCTTATAGTAAGTTATATCGTGCGGTACACGGCACGTTAGCATTTTTACGAATTGAATATGGAATGAATTTAGATGAAATAGAATGGGAATATGTAGGTGAAGCAGAAAAAGCTTTCTATGATGCAAAATATGGAACAGGAATGAAAGCTAGATCCTATTTCGATAATTTAAAAAAACAAGGTAAAACTTTGACTGCATTTAAATTATATTATTTATTTTATGTGGATGGTAATGATATAATGATTCTTAAAGAAGCATTAGAAAAATTTGCAAATAATGGAAATGTATTCTATTCAAATCTAATTACACGTGTTTTAATTAAAGAGGGAGTGAAGTAGGGTGAAGAAATTTATTCTTACTATGATATGTGTTTTAGGATTGCTAGGGGCGGTTGGACAAAATAAAGATACTTCACAAGCACATTCGAGTAAATCAGAAATAATATATTATATGGTTGATCCAGGAACTCATTAAAAATATATTTTTTTTCAAGACGCTACTAAAAAGTAGCGTCTTGAGTGCTTTTTAGGGGATATGCATTTTTAAAATCTATTACAAAAATGCACAGTATGTTAATTGAATCACATAGTTATTGGGATGGAGGAGTTAGTATTGTTAAAAGGAAGCGAAGATAAAATAAAATCCATGGTTACATATTTATTAGGAGATACAGTCGCACAACATGACACTCGACATGCATTGGAAGAGTTACATAAACGAGGACTCATTACTGATAATGAATTAAGAGAAATAAATTATCTTATGAATATAAAAAAAGGGCTAGCCTCATGCTAATCCTTTTTTTCTTGCTTTAACATTCTTTGGATAGCTATTTCTAAAAGTGCTTTGACGCTTTCGATTTCATCCGGAGATAACTTTCTTCCATCCCAATGCAATTCATCACTTTCGAAAATTTCTTTTATGTTATTGCTACTTTTATTTTGCAATTCACTATTGCCTAATAAGTAATCAACAGGAACTGCGAAAAATCCAGCCAATTTTTCTATTGTTTCTCTAGATGGCATTCTGGTACCTTTTTCATATTTAGATATTATTTGTTTGCCGACACCTATTTTTTCACCTAACTTTTCTTGAGTTAGCTTTTTCTCTTTTCTTAACTCAAATATTTTGTCCCCGATGACATTCATCTACAACATCCTTTCCGTTCTACATATAAAAAAGTATCTAGTCTAAATGTAACAACCAGTAGCCTTTATGGCAACGCAAAAATAAAAAATAAATTTTAAAAATAATTTGTTGCCTTGTTGGCTACTTTTGGTTATACTAAATTTAGAAGTTAAAGGTGGTGACTTAAAATGATAAATACACAACGAATTAAATCTTTAAGGCAAGAAAACGGGCACTCTTTAGAATTTGTATCAAATGTTTTAGGTCTGAAGTATAAGCGTTCGTATCACAATGTTGAAAAAGGTAATTCAGGATTATCGGTAGAAAAATTAAAAAAGCTTTCTGAACTTTATGATGTGTCGATTGACGAATTAATAAAGTGAAGAGAATTTTTTTACTTATCTTGTAGCCTTGTTGGCTACTTCGTTAAGGCGACGCCAAATAACAGCATTCCCGAAATTTAAATAATAAATGAATTGGAGTGAAAATCATGTATCAAATTCCGCAGCTTCCGTTCTCATTAAAAGCAGAGGACGTACAAAAATTCTTAAACATTTCTCGTTCATCGGCATACGCGTTGATGAAGCGAAAAGATTTCCCAACAATCACAATCGGTAAAAGTAGACGTGTAAAGGCAGAAGATTTTCTTAAATGGTTCGAAGCACAAAAAGAAGAATCTAACGTTGGTTAAAGGTACGCTTAATCTTTTTAATAAAATGACCATTGGATAAATAAGGAGGTGATCTTGTGGAAGATACGTTCTTAGGAGAAATATTTATTCTAATTATGGTTTTGATTGCATGGTTATTTTACAAAACATACGAGCCAATTAAACAATGGGCTTGGAGTGATGTAGTGGAAAATAAAAAGACCCACGGCAATGGGTCCCTTGAAAAAAATAACTTGTTATAAGTATATCACGGAAAGTAGGGAATTAGTACATGCACTTAGGTCGTTATCAAGTGCTGTTACCTAATAAATTCTGGGAATTAGCAAACAGCAAAGAAGAATTAAAACTGATGATTGAGCAATATTTCAGTGTTGGCTATCCACATTATGAAATTTTACAAGTCATTGAAAGTGGACAAGCTCATTTAGCAATTTGCATTAGGAGGTAAGTAGTATGTCTGAAGTAAAAGTGAAATGGATTAAACTTTCAACAACGATGTTTGAGGATGAAAAAATACGTCTAATTGAGAGCATGCCTGAAGCTGATACATTATTAATCATTTGGATTAAGTTGTTAGCTCAAGCTGGTAAAACAAATGCAAGTGGGTATATTTTTTTTAAACGAGAATATCCCATATACGGAAGATATGCTAGCAACACTTTTTAATCGCCCCCTAAATACGGTTCGGATGGCACTAAGTGTATTTCAAAAATTCGGGATGATTGATATTGACGAAAATCATTACATTAATGTAATTAATTGGGGAAACCACCAGAATCTAGATCGTTTAGAAAAGATTAAGGAAGACACTAGAAAACGCGTAGCGGCACACCGAGAAAGAAAAAACAACATACACTTAGTTGTAACGTTACATGTAACGATGGCGTAACGGACATAGATAAAGATTTAGATAAAGATTTAGATAAAGAAATAAAAAAAGAATATAGTCCTGAAAAATCTCAGGACAACGCTCAATCTATTCCGTATCAAGAGATTGTTAATTATTTCAACATGAAAGCAAAAACCAATTATAAACATACATCTAAAAAAACACAGGACCTAATCAAAGCAAGATGGAAAGAAGGATTCCGATTAACTCATTTTCAACAGGTAATTGACATCAAGGTTTCACAATGGATTGATAATACGGAAATGAGTGGTTATTTAAGACCTATCACATTATTTGGAACTAAATTTGAAAGTTATTTAAATGAAAAACCTGTACAGCGAAAAGGAACATTTAAAGGAGGACCAACTAATGCAAGCAATCAAAAAGATAGTAGCTTCATCGACAAATACGACTTCAAGAAACGCTAGTCAAAGATATATATTGTCTCCTCATAGATGCACGAATGTCTTTTTAGTAGGGAAAGAAAAATTTAAAGACGTTTGCAGTAAACGCATGTTGATAGATATAGAAACAAATGAGGAATTTTGTCCTCAATGTAGATCGGTAGAAAAAGAAGATCAGAAATTAGCTATAGAAACACTAGCTATAAAAAAGAAAAACGAAATCATTCATTTATATGATTCATTTGCTGATAACAGTTTAATAAATGACAAACTCAAAAAAGCCACATTTGAAAATTATGTACCGCCTAAAAAGGAATTGGCTGATGCGAAAGAAATGATTATGAATTTTGTTACTTCATTCAATAAAGAAGAACCAACAAGCATGATTATTACAGGTGATTACGGAGTAGGAAAAAGTCATTTGTGTGTGGCAGCCACTAAAGAACTTATGAAAAAGGGTCACAGTGCAATGTTTATTCAAATGAATAAGCTATTTACAAAAATTAAATCAACTTGGAATAAAAACAGTGAAATGACAGAGGACAAGCTTATGTCCCTTCTAGCAAAAGTCGATGTCTTGATTATCGATGACTTTGGAGCGGAATTCACAGAGAAAGATAAAGAAGGCGTTACATGGAAGCAAACGAAGACAAATGAAATCGTAGATAGCCGTATAGGTAAAAGCACTTTATTTACAACCAACTTTAATATTGGTGAATTGGCAGGAATGTATGGAGAACGTGATTTTAGCCGGATGATGGAAAACGCTGAAATGTTAGAAATGCATGGTGACAATTATAGATTACACAATTTTAAAAAGGGGGAATAACAAAGTGTGCATTATGTCATGATACAGGAATTATTCGTAAAGAAACTTATCCGGGTGTGATTGAAACGAACGGTTGTAACTGTGAAGTAGCAAAGCAACAGCAACAAGAAAATGATAAGCGTTGGGAAGCATGGTTAATAAAATTCGAGTCAATGAAGCAAGATTTAAAACGGAATCGACAACAAAAAGTTAGCTAACAAGGGGGAGTAATGATGAAAAACACAGGTGTTGCAAGAAAAGTTGATGAGTTAGGGCGTGTAGTAATTCCGGTTGAGTTACGCAGAACTTTGGGAATTGCTGAAGGAACAGCATTAGACATTCATGTTGATGGGGAAAACATCGTTTTAAGAAAACATGAAAAGTCATGCTTTGTAACAGGTGAAGTTTCTGAATCAAACTTGGAATTGTTGGGTGGTAGAATGTTTTTGAGCAAGGAAGGCGCAAGTGAATTACTGGACCTTCTTCAGAAGAGTGGGATGGCACATGCCTAAGCAATTAAATATTTTCGATGTAGAGCCAGCAATTTGTGAGTTCGATGTAATGAAAGCCAATGTGAAGAAAGGAACTGGGCGCGTTACATATGCTGATGTACGTGTCCAGGTTCCAAAGAGTGCAAAGGGTACGGATGAATTACCTCGCACTACTAAACAAGATGATCGTTATGACATCTTTGAACAATACGTAATCGCAATATGGAGATTTCAACGTGCTTTAGATAAGTTTTTTAATTGGGATACAGCTGAAGAATTGTGTAAGGCAGCAAGGGATAAAAAAGAAGCAATTCCAGTACGAATCTATTTAGGAAGTGGCTTTAAACCTGATGTTGTCGAGTACATGCGGTAGTAAAAGGGAGATGGACATATGAAAAAAATAGAAATTGATGTTAGCAGTAACAAACTTTTAATAGTGAAGGACGGAAATGTAACTGCAGTAAATCCACCAATGAGCGGATTTGGTGAGCAAGTCGCAGTGTGGGTAAACGGTAAAGTTGATCGCGTGGATACTAAATTTACTGAAAAGATAAAATAATTAATTTTTAGAAGGTAGGTTCGCTTATGAGCGTAGCAAGTAATCATGAAGCGATGAAGGAGTCACGGTTGAAAATATACATCGCTTTAGAAGAAGTTAACTTCATTTGGGATGAAAGAGATATTATACGTTTTCGTGAAATGTGGAAACAAGATATGAGTTTACCAGAAATGGCAAAAGCATTAAGGAGGCATCAATCGGAAGTTGCGCTTCTTGTTATAGATCAAGCTGATAAATATATGATTGAAAACCGTCCGATAGGATTGGGAATTTGCTAAAGAGAGGGAAAATCAAAATGAAAGCAATAGAAAACGGTGTATATGTAAAAACTAAATTAGTTAGTGAATCAAAAGGAGGCCATGCTGTAATGAATATCAATCAAATTTGTGAATTCGATCAATATCAGGAAGCAACATTACGTACATGGAATGCAAATAATGATTTCGGTGGACGTGTTTTAAATGCTGCATTAGGGCTTACGGGAGAAGCTGGTGAGGTTGCAGACATTGTAAAAAAAGCTATTTTTCACGGTCATGGATTTGATCCAGCACATTGCCCAGGAGAAGAGAACGGGAATACTCACAAGTTGGCTTTAGAGTTAGGGGATATCTTATATTACATTTCCATCATGTCTCACGAAATGGGATATACCTTAGAAGATATTGCGCAAATGAACATTTCTAAACTAGCAAAAAGGTATCCAGATGGGTTTAGCAGGGAGGCTAGTCAAAAACGTGTTGACGTGAAGTAAGACCAAATTTGAATTTTGTTAAGAAATGGGGTGAAAAGTTGGAAACATTCTTTTCAATTGGATGCATAGTTATCTTTTTTCTTAACTTAATTATCACCTTGAAGAATATTCGTTAAAAATCAAAATTATATAAAAGCTTTATTTGATAAGTATGTTTACACAGAAAAACAAGAGCACTAAATATAGCACTCTTGTTTGTAAGAAGGAAATGATCTTGAGTGAAAAACGCCCCAATGCACTAATAGTTTATGTTTAGTTTATTAAATGGTTCTTAAAACCAAAAAAGAGACGGATAGCAAAGCTAACCGTCAAAAAGAGGTTGCAACATAATAAATTGAGTGAGTGTTGATACCGTTGTTTATAGTATGCGCAAGCACAATTATCTTATACATGGATAAAACGAGAAAAAGGTTATTAAAACCAAAAGTGGTTAAGGCTAATTTTAATCAAATTTTGACAAAAGTGTTATTTGAATAGAAAAGGGGAATGAAAAATGAACTTAAAGGAGTACGTCGTTTATAAAGGTGAATCATTGCTATGCATCGGAACTATACAGGAATGCGCTGATTATATGGGCGTACTTCCTGAAACGGTTCGCTATTATACAACGCCAGCTTATCAGAGGAAGTTAGCAAAGCGGAAGAGAGCTAGAAATTACTTAACGGTTGCAGTTCTTGAGGAAGATTAGTATAAAAATTTCATTTTGTAGAAAGACAAGGATCTTCATTTTAAGAACTTGAGCATAGTTTTATCAAGAATCCACTTTCCTTCAATTTTTTTAGCAGGTAATTTGCCAGCAACGCACATATTTTTTACTGTTTGAGAGGAACGTCCTAAAAATTTAGCAGCTTCCTCCACACCTATGATGTTTTTAAGCGAAGTAAAAGAGGCGTATGAAGTATTACCATTTTCCTCGGGGATTATATTTATATAAGGTTCTAAAAAAGTTTCACCAGGTGCCATAATCCAAACTGAAGGCCATGTATTATCAGATCCAGGAAGAGACTTTAAAGCTACTGTGGCAGCTTCTAATGTTTCATGATAACTGAGTATAGAAGTATAATTTCCAACCAACATGTAAAAATCAGTATTGTTAGTGAAAATCTTTTGTTGTTTAAAGCCGTTCATTATTGATAGCTCCTTTTTCGAAGGGGATTGTATTTCTTATGCCAGCTAAATAAATATGGGCTATTTCAATCAAAGTTGAGCAAGCTTTAAAAACCATAAAGTGAACTGGTGAAAGCTACTTGGATAAAATTACAGGGTAATAAAAGAGCGTTGGTATTATGTTTAAGAGGAATAAAAGGGAAATAGCCTTATGAATATTCTATATAACCATTATGGAAATTGGAACTCTATATATTAGCGGTAGAAAAATAACTTGGTAGGAAATCGCAAAAATAAAACGAGCACTTGTGCCAGAGTGCCCGCTTATGAAACCTTAAACCATTTATCTATGTTTATGTGTGTGAGTCATGAACATGAAATAGTTGGGCAAGTAAGGATTCAAGATAGTATATGTACGTTCAACGAAATGGTTAATTAAACCAAAAAAATACAGATAGCAAAAGCTAACTGCTTAAACAAAAGGGTGACCGAAATAACAAAAAGATCGATTAAAGGAGGTATTTACAGTATGTACATGAATCAGCTTTTTATACCGGGGAGTCATGGAGGTTGTGGTTATGAATGCCAAATATTGAACGGTGATTTTGCGGATTGGTTATAAAAATATAGATGGGTAGAAATTAAGAAGTTGAGAATGAAAAACAAACCTGTTTCAGGAAGACATTGGTGGGCTACTGAATGAGTTGCACAGGGATTTAATAATTTGAAATCCGAATAAAATAATCCTTTGGTGGGGAAAAAGGAATTTATAAAATAGGTACAATTCACGTCTAGATTATTTTTGAATGTAATAGGTATCAAAAGGAGTAAAACGCTCAAAAATGGAAATGAGATACGTTTGTATGAAAGGGATGAGAGAAGAATGGCAAATGCAAAGAAAAAGAAAATAAGAAAAGCTATCGCTCGTCGTGCAACAGCCCTTGATAAACAACAAGTCAACAAAGTTTGGAGAAATATCTTTGTTCGGACTGGTATCATCAAATAAATGAAAATAGAATATAGTCCGGCTAGAAAACTAGAGGACACCAATTCATTAAAGCAGCAATTAAAGCTGTTTTAGGAATAGGTGTCCTTTTTATTTTGCGAAGGGAAATGGGGAGATGAAGGTGCTAAGAGATCAATTACGTGAGTGGAAAAAGCAATCAAAACAAGAAAAGAAGAAAAAACGAAAAGAGGAATTAAGCACTCGTGAAATTGAAGATTTAATGGGGATGCATGGGCCACGTTATGAACGTAGACGTGGAGCTTTAAGACAAAAGTAATTAAAAAATACGAGGAGTGGTCTTACATGACTAAACAATTATCTTTCTTACCAAAAATCGATAGAGCGGCAACGCAAAAGGAATTGGAAGGTGTTCTTGAAGAAGTCCGTATTTATAGACAGTTTGGAATGATTCGTCAAGAAATGAAAGTCACTCCTTCTTGTGAAGTAAGATATCATGGTCCAACAAATGATGTAGGGAAACCGTTAGAAGATGTTGCTCTAGCAAATATAAAGCAACAGGAAAGAGAAGAATGGTTGAAAAAGATGTCTTTTCGTATTGATCAGTTTCTAAGCCGATTAGGAAATGGATATGCTGGGAAAATTCAAAGGGATATTATTAACAAGCGCTATTTAGAAGAAGAATGTGTATATGATTATATGGTTTATAACGAAATTGGTATGGCAGAACGTACATATGGACGTTGGAAAGCGAGAGTGTTTTATAAATTAGCGTTTGCACTCGGATTAGAAGTATATGAGATAAAGAAGAATTATGGGGGAGATGACCTATGAACTTTGTTCAACCAATACGTGATCCAGAGCAAATACAACAGATTAAAGAGTATTTAAGGGAAAAGAACGAACGTAATTATATTTTGTTTGTAATGGGAATCAATACAGGATTACGTATAAGTGATATTTTAAAATTGAAAGTAGGAGATGTACAAGGAAGTCATATTTCTATGCGTGAAATGAAGACAGGGAAGCAAAAGCGGATTCAAATGACATCTTCTTTAAAAAGAGAGCTGAAATGGTACAACGAAGGAAGGGCGGACGAAGAGCATTTACTGCCGAGTAGAAAAGGAAAGAATCGACCAATTGGTCGGAGTATGGCATATAAAATATTAAAACGTACGGCTGAAGAATTTGGTTTGGATGAAATTGGTACACATACTCTCCGAAAGACTTACGGCTATCATATGTACTTACAGACGAAGAATATAGCCTTACTCATGGAGATATTCAATCATTCGTCAGAGAAAGTCACGCTACGTTATATAGGTGTAAATCAAGACGCAATGGATAAAGCAATGAGCAGATTCAAAATCTAATCATTGTTTTTTCTTTTTGTATGTGTAGCAATGAACCATAAATTTCGGACTGTCTCATTGGAAAATGAAAGTTTGATAAAATGAGAGAGGACAAGGGATGTAGCGTTTCAGTGAATGACACACAATATAAGATATGGGTAATTTAAACACATAAAATTGTCCTCTTGCGTATACAAGTTATATATAATAAAGGAGAGGTGAAGCGAATGGTGTGTGAAAAACTGTTACAAGCATTGGTTCAATTTCAAATGCAGCAGAGAGGAAACCCTAACACATTAAGGTTAAACCCAGATTATTATAGAATGATACTCGAACAATTGGCATACCCGGAGTGGTTAATTTACAGGAAAATGGTGAATCTGGAACAAACATTTTTAGGGGTTCCAGTAGAGCTAACAAATGAAATTAAGACATTTGAAATAAGAGAATAAAAAGGTGGCAGAGTCTTGACCGCTTTTTGGCAGAAAAAGTGCGGGTTGTTTTGGAATGATCGTGTTATATTTGTATTGTGAGAGGTGGCGGAAAACATGGCTCACAAGAAGAACTTTATAATTCGATATCTAAACGCCCCATATTGGTGGCATACTAAAATCCGAAACCAGCAGATGGTAAAGATTGAATGTTACCGTTATTAGGGAGAGCTTTTGCTCTTCTTCCAGTTACTTAATAATTTGTAAACAGATTTGTTGTAACAATATTTAGGTAATTGGAAGGAGGATGAAATGTCATTTTCCTTATCTAGTAGTGGTATAAGTTTTCGATGAAAGAGTAACGGATGTTTAGTTACTCTTTTTAGTACATCTGAATTTGTCTCTTGATACAGGTAATATATATGATTCTTGTTTGTTCTTTTTTCAGTTAGAGTAATCGGATGTATGCGTGTATAGGAGAGACAGAATCTGATGCGAGCGAAAAAGGATATGTTAAAGAAATGGAAAGCAGATTTTCAATTTATTCAAGAAGAAAAGAGAAGCAAGAAAAGAGAGAAGAAAAAGAATGAAAATAAAAAATATAATATTCCAGGTAAAACAGTAGATTTTATGAATGATAAAGATATTTTTTACAAAAAGAATGGGGTATGGAAGAAAAAGAGGAAATAATTCCGAGGACCGATTGTTGCATTGTAAAAGTATAGACAGGTGAAGGAATGAAGAATGCAAAGAATATATAAGTGTGGTAGGTTAGTTCGGGTATAAGGCATCGGTGTGCATTCTTCAACCTTCTGAAAGCCACAACAGTTGCAGATAGATCATGTTTAAGAACGGGAAGGTAAATAAATATGAGATGTGTGTGTATCAGTTGTGTAGCCATTTTTAGTATATACACATCATTGGTTTTTTAAACCAAAACCATTCTGGGTAATTGTCCCGTTTTTATTAAAAATGTATATACTATAGTGTTGGGGAGCATAAATACAACTTCTGATAGCACGTTGATTATGTGCTTGTTTTTGTTTTATTTACCAAAAATGCGGAACCTTTTTTGTAAGACAAACATACATTGAAGCATAGGACAACCGCTTAGTTGGTACCTATTCACTCATAGAACTCCTTTCTATAATAAATAGAGTTCGTTTAAGAGCAGCCGTTTCTTTGGTTGCTCTCTTTTTGTATGGACATTGGTTTATTTAAGTGTTTGGGAGATTTTTACTATAATTAGGAAGGATATGAAAATAGAAGCATAAAGATGATTTTTTTCAAAAGTTCAATGAAAGGGTAAGCGTCAAGATGGTTAGAGAGTTATATATTGTCAGGGGATGTAAAGTGAAATATATGCAATGAATGGGGAAATCATATAGGAGTGAAGGAATAAAGAACGGCTGCATAACTGTAACAAAAGAAAATGATGGTTTATTTCTACTATGAATTATACAGAACGTTCGTTATCCTTCATGAAGTGGCTGAAAGGATGAACCATACACATATTCATACATTTCAAAGATGTAGAATAGCCAATTGGGGTCATTCAATGTACAAATCATAACGTATGTTCTTCATCCCTTTGTATTATTTACTAATTTTGGTTTTGTATACCAAACGAATGAATATAAATTAGTAAATGCCCAAATGGTGTTTGAATGGGAACAGATAAGGAGTGGAGAAGATGGGACACATCGAAACAGACTTACAACGGAAGGTTGATGCGCTCGGTCTTTATGTTGTGGATGATGTAGTTTACACGGAACATCTCAAAGTATATGAGAAAGTTGGAGTTGATGTAACTCACCTTAAATATTATAAGTGGTATGGAAAACGTTTTGTCCCGTACTCAAAAGAGTATTTAATCAGTTCAACAATGAAAGATTTATTGAAGAGGGATAAAGAAAAATACAAACAATATAATTCTTCTTTTTTGTTCGATTAAAAAGAAAGTTGGATGTATGGATATTGAAGGGAAAGGTGAAATCGGTAGGAGGATTAGTGGGTTGGTTAAAGAAACATTCGAAGGATGAAGAGGGATAGGAAGAGATTATTTTTAATATATAAACGTTCAAGCATCCATAACGGATGCTTTTCTTATTTTATGAGGAGGCGAAGAAATATGTTTTTCAAAAGAAAGAAAAAGAAGGAACAGAAAGTGAAGCAAGGACATGTAAAAAGAAATAAAGATCGTACGACAAACGATATGTTGTTTCATCAAACATTGACATCAAATACAATTAGTTCGAATTCAGATTATGGAAGCTATGACAGTGATAGTCATTCATCTTCTTGTACTTCGCATTCTTCATATGATTCAGGAAGTTTATTTGATTGTTCGTCAAGTTGTGATTGAGTAGCCGAATGGCTACCTTTTTAATTTGGAAGGGGGATAAAGGGTGGAACTAACTAAACAAGAGCAAGCTGTTGTGATTGGTACATTCATTTCAATGTTAGGACAAGATCTTGTAAACGAACATATCGATAAACAGAACTTAGAAAGTGTTATTCCAATCTTTAATGAGATGGAAGATAACACAACACCAAAGCAAAAGAGAGACGCGATGATTAGCTTACTTGGAAAGACAGTGGATGAATTCTTAAAACAATAGCTATAAAAAGGAAAAGCAACCTGCTGGGGGCAAGTCACTTTTCCAAATGGCAATGTTAACTTTATTATAACAATTTGTATTTATTTGTAAATGCAAAATCGGAGTATTTTTTAAAAGGGGAGTGTAGGTAAATGGATGCATTTAACAAGATGGTAAATGAGATGCAAAATGAAAAAGTAAATAATTCTATGATAGATTTTGCTTTAGCCGCTAAAATGATGTTTGTTGCTTTTACACAGTTTAAAGATGCTGGATTCAATGAAGAACAGTCATTTGAATTAACACGTGAGATATTAATTCATTCATTACATAATAACCAATAGATTGATGGGGGAATGAGAGTGCAAATCTATTGTTCTAACTGTAATAAAGATTACGATATGCAACCGCAAGTAATGCAGCTTCCAAAAAGAATTGAGAAGTGTTTCTATATTTGTCCTCATTGTAATCATGAACATGTTGCTGCGTATGTGAACGATAAGATTCGTAAGCATCAATCAGATACAGCAAAGTATCATGAACGGATTCATAAAAAGAATCTTGATATCGAGGATGAAATGAAATGGTTGAGGAAGAGGATGGGGGGAAGTAAATGATGATATTGATCTATCTTATTATTGGTTTACTTTATAGTTCCATTAAAATGTATCCAGTTGCAAGAGACGTTGGGCAAAGAAAGAAACATGATGGTGTATATATAGTAAGTACATTTATTATTTCAATTGCATTCACAATTTGTCTCTCTCCTTTCTGGATTATTCTTGTTGGGTTTGATTTAGCAAAGCTATTTTATAAATGGAAGAATAGAAACCAAATGAAGTGCGAATGTTTTAATTGCGGTTATGAATCGACAATAGATATAGTAACAGGTGCTGGTAAACGTTGTTCTAAATGCAATGGTAGAACAATACCTAAAGCGTCGGGTGGTACACATGCCAAGTAAACCATTCAAGCCTTGTAAGTCGTTAGGTTGCAATGAACTAACACGGGATAAGTATTGTAGTAAGCATCAAGATAAAGTACAGGAGACCACAAGATACTATGACAAACACATACGAAACAAAAGCTCACGTTCATTTTACAACTCAAGATTGTGGAAGGATATGCGTGAGTTTATTTATCGTAGAGATCATGGCTTATGTGTTCAATGTAGAAGCAAGGACATCATTAAGATAGGTGAGGTAGTCGATCACATCATACCTATTCGTGTGGATTGGTCAAAACGATTAGAGCCATCTAATTTACAAACACTTTGTCATGCTTGTCATAATAAGAAAACAAAAGAAGATGAGAAGAAAAACAGAAAATGATTCGAAAGAAAGGGGAGTACATAACAGTGTGGATAAGGTTGAGGAAGCACACAAGTATATTACGCTAACTAAATAGGACGAAGCCCTAGTTTGGGTCTAGGGCTTCAGGGAATTAAAAAAAGATTAAACTTCAATTATCACTATAACATGGTATCTCTGTAAAGATACGGATGGATTTGGCTTAAGAGTGGACAAAAAACATACCCCCCACCATGAAAAAGCAAAAGGCGACTCCCTGGAGACCGCCGCTTAGCTTTCCGTGTAAAAAGTTCGTTTTATTCCATAAAAGGGGGTTCGGCTGAAGGAGGTGGTTCTCATAGGAAGAAAGGCGAAGCCAATTCATTTACATCTATTAGAAGGAAATACAAGTCGATTGACAAAAGAAGAAATAGATCAAAGGTTAGCAGCTGAAAAGAAGTTACAAGCAAAAAAGGATAAAGTAAAACCACCAATATGGTTAGATTCAGTTGCTAAGAGAGAGTTCAAACGAATTGCAGGTGAATTATTGGAGTTGGATGTTATTACAAACATAGATGTAAATGCACTAGCAACTTATTGTGATGCTTTTTCTGACTATATTGAATGCACCAAGATTATTCGAGAAGAAGGACTACTTGTCGAATATACCAATAAGGCGGCTGAAACCAATAAAGTGCCACATCCACTACTTACAAAGAAGAAGCAATTACATGAACAAATGAAGGCTCTAGCTGTGGAATTCGGTCTTACTCCAAGCGCAAGGGCGAAAATAGTGATACCAAGTGCAAAGAAAGGAACGAAATCCACTGTAGAAAAGGAGTTTGACGTATAGAATGATAAGGAAATGGATGCTTGATTATTGTGATGATATTTTAAATGGCGAAGTCATTGCTTGTCAAAAGCATAAACAATCTTGTGAACGATTTTTAAGAGACATTGAGCGTGAAGGAACAGAAGATTTCCCTTATGTTTTTAATGAAGAAAAAGCACTTCGTTTTTTAAAATGGATGTCTCTTTTTAAACATACAAAAGGGAAGTTAGCTGGGGAAAAAATTGAGCCGCATTCGATACAAATCTTTGTATTCAGTAATATTTATGGCTGGATGCATCGAAATACAGGGTTACGAAGATTCAAAAAAGCGTATTGGCAAGTAGGACGCAAAAACGCAAAGTCTCAATCTCTAGCGTGTGTTGGTTCTTATGAAACAATGGCTTTTGGTGAAAATATGTCAGAAGTATATGTTGGAGCAACGAAAACCGAACAAAGTAAAATTGTTTGGAATGAGATTAAGGCCCAAATGAATGGGTGTGACGATCTAAAAGGTAAATTTAATATTGCTTATGGGAAAATTGAACACTTAAAGACAAACTCTTTTATTTCCGCACTTTCAAAAGATGCTGGTAAATCTGGTGATGGCTTGAATGTTCAGTGCGGTATTATCGATGAATACCATGCACATCCTACTTCTGAAATATATGATGTTCTTGTATCTGGGTCGGGAGCTCGTCCTAATCCATTAATGATGATTATTACGACAGCAGGATTCAATTTGAGTAATCCTTGTTATCGTGTGGAATATCAATATGTTTCTAAGATTTTGGACCCTAATATTGATATTGAAAACGAAGAATACTTTGTCATGGTTAATGAATTAGATAAAGATGATGAGATTACAAATCCAGAAGTGTGGGAAAAAGCAAATCCCATCCTATGTAGCTATGAAGAAGGACGTTCTTTCTTAAAAGGAGAACTTCAATCAGCTCTTGATGTTCCAGAAAAAATGCGTAATTATCTCACAAAAAACATGAATAGATGGGTCGATATGAAGGAAAACGGCTACATGGGCATGCAAAAGTGGAAAGATTGTGACGGGGCTATAGAGTTATCTGAATTAAAAGGTATGGAATGTACAGTAGGAATCGATTTATCAGCGAAAATCGATTTAACAAGTGTAGATTTCGAGTTTAAAAAGGACGATACATATATAGTGATTAGTCACAGTTTTATGCCAGAAGATACTCTACATGAGAAAAGGAAGACAGATAAAGTTCCATACGATCTGTGGGTACAGCAAGGGTGGATTACAACAACACCTGGTGCGGTAGTTGATTATGAATTTATAAAAAAACATATCAAAAATATGGAAAAAGAGAATAAGTTCAAAATCAAAGAGATTTGTGCCGATCCTTGGAATGCAACACAATTTATGCAAGACATGGAAGCTGAGGGTTATACGATGATAGAGATACGCCAAGGTATGGCAACTTTATCAGGACCTACAAAGGATTTTCGTGAACAAGTGTATCAAAAGAAGGTCATCCACAATAACAATCCTGTACTGAATTGGGCTGTTAGTAATGCTATAACGAGGCAGGATGCTAACGAAAACATTATGTTGGACAAGTCAAAAGCAACAGAAAGAATTGATCCGATTGCGGCTGTAATAAACTCACATGTTCGTTGTATGCTCAATTCTGGTGAGATGGACTTAAATTCATATATCTTAAGTCAAGATTTCTCATTCTAGGAGGAATTACATGCGGTTTTTATTGTTCTTTATCAGTATTTTAGAAGATATTTTACTTATTTCGGGGTTGTCCATTATTGTCGGGACAACTTTTTTTATTAATCCAATTTCCGGATGGTATCTATTAGGACTTATTCTCACAATGTTGGGGGTGGTAATGATAAGAAAGTAGAAAGGAGGTGAAACTTTTGATTTTTCGGCAATTATTTAGAAATCAGGATGTGACAGATTTAAAAAATCCTTCTCCCTGGTTTAAAAGTCTATTTGGTTATCAAGCCGCAAGTGGTGAAAAGGTTACGGTTGAATCATCTTTAGGGGTCCCGACAGTATACCGATGCATTAACATCCTTGCAAACAGTGTTGCAATGCTTCCTTTTCAGGTTTTTAGAAAGACATCCAAAGGAAGAGAACGAGATAAGATGCATCAAGTGTCGTTTGTTTTGGAAAAACGACCAAATCCTTACCAAAGCCCGTTTAAGTTCAAACATTTAATCGAAACGCATCGTAATACATGGGGAAATGCTTACATCAATATCCATTGGGGTGTGGATGGCAGACCGAAAGAATTATGGGCATTGAATCCGGCTGTTACAACTCCAACTGTGGACTTAAAGACGAATAAACTATGGTATTTTACTAGTTTGCCAGATGGTACGCCTGTAAAAATACCTGATGATGACATTATTCATCTTACTACGTTGTCCACTGATGGTCTGAAAGGAAAACCACCTATTCAAATTGCAAGAGAGTCTATAGGTAGCTCACAAGCGGCCCAAAAATTCAAAGGGAAATTCTTTACAAATGGTGCAGCTCATAGCGGGATCTTAAAAACTCAACAACCATTAAATAAAGAAGCGAAAAATGTACTCCGTGATGCTTGGGAAGAAGCAAATACAGGCTTAAATAACGCTCAAAGGATAGCGATTTTAGATGCTGGTCTAGAATTTGAGAAAGTCGGGATGCCTTTAAAGGATGCTCAATTTATTGAAGGTATGAAGTTCGATAAGGCTGAGATTGCAAACATCTTTAATATTCCATTGCACATGATTAATGAGTTAGATCGTGCTACTTTCTCAAACATCGAGCAACAGGCACTGGATTTCATTCAAAATACATTGAGCCCGATACTTATTCAGTATGAAGAAGAGTTTTCTTATAAAACATTCTCATTTAATGAGCAAAAGCGTTATTATCTGAAATTCAATTTAGCAAGCTTATTAAGAGCAGATCAAAAATCAAGAGCCGAGTTCTATAACATTATGTTAGATAGGGGTGTATTTTCTATTAATAAAGTTTTAGAACTTGAAGATATGGATGGTATCGGTGAAATAGGTGATAAGAGCCGAGTCGATCTAAACCATGTATCTATTGAGATTGCGGATGAATACCAATTAGCAAAAGCTAGTGGAGGTTTGTCGCTGAAAGGAGGTGAGGACAATTAAAGACGTGTTTACTATTAAAAATCAAACGGAATTGTCCGCAGACCTATTTATCTATGGTGACATCATAAATAATACAGGTTGGAAATGGGATGATTCAGATATTATGCCTGATGATGTGAAAAACATTCTGGGGCAATTGGATGATAAAAGTAGCCTTAATATCTATGTAAATAGTGGCGGTGGTTCTGTATTTGCTGGTTTAGCTATTTATAATATGTTAAAGCGAAATAAGGCCCAAAAAACTGTTTATGTGGATGGTGTTGCAGCTTCCATTGCTTCGGTAATTGCCTTAGCTGGTGATCGTGTTGTTGTCCCTTCTAATGCGTTCTTAATGATTCATAAACCTTGGACGTATGCAGCTGGAAATGCAATTGATTTCCGAAAAGCAGCGGAAGACTTAGATAACATCGAGTCTGGAATTATGAATGTATATAAGGAAAATTTGAAAGAAGGCATTGGAATTGAAGAAATTCAGCAATTAGTAGATGCTGAGACTTGGTTAAGTGGTGAAGAAGCTGAGAAATACTTCAATATCGAAGTTGTGGAAGCAAAAGAAGTTGCAGCATGTATGAGTGATTACTTTGATAAATATCAAAAGACACCAAGCAAGATAGTAGCAAAGTATCCTTCTATTCCTAGGAAGGATCTTAATGAACAATTAAAAATTCAAAATGCACTAGACCTGTTAGAACTATAGGTCTATTTTTTGTGCCAAAACAAGGAGGAAATACCGAATGGATAAACATGAACAAGAATTACGTCAAAGAGTTGCTGATTTAAAAGCGAAGGCAGAAGAATTTAATAACAGCGGTAAATATGAAGATGCAAAAGCAAAAATTGAGGAAGCGAAGAACGCAAAAAATGAACTAGATAACTATCTAGCAATGAAGCAAATTCAAGTTCCTGAACCTGTAAATTCACAAATTGGAGCAGGAGCGTTACCTCCAGCATCAGTTCAAAATGAAGATACATCGTATAAAGAAGTGTTTATGAAAGCTATACGCGGTCAAAATTTAAGTCATGAAGAAGCAAGTATTATGGATGAATATAAAGCGGCGTTGTCTGAAAATAAAGGTGGGGATGGTGGATACATTGTCCCGGAAGATATCACAACTACGATAAATCAGTTAAAACAAACGGTCGATAACTTAGAACAATATGTAAATGTACAACCTGTTTCAACAAATAAAGGCTCTCGTACATTAGAAAAACGTGCAGCATCTACACCTTTCGCTCCATTATCTGAGTATGGAAACCCAAATGCGATGCAGGAAATTGCTTCACCACAATTTGATCGTGTACCGTATGTTATTGAGGATTATGCAGGATTCCTACCTGTACCAAATGATTTATTAAATGATACGGATCAAGCGCTAGAAGCTTATTTGCGTCAGTGGATTGCGAAGAAATCTATCGCAACTCGTAACTATTTAATTTTACAAGAAATCAACAAGTTAACAAAAGTTGATTTTAAGGATTATAAGGGCATTAAAACCGCATTAAATGTCACATTAGATCCAGCTTTTTCTTCTGTAGCAAACATTTTTACAAATCAAGATGGATTCAATTACTTAGATCAATTAGAAGATAAGGATGGCCGTCCGCTTCTTCAACCAGATCCAACAAATCCAACTCGTAAGTTATTATCAGGAAAGCCAGTTATTGTTTTATCCAATAAGACAATTGCTACAGATAAAGATGGTAAAGCACCATTTATTGTTGGGGACCTTAAAGAAGCAATTGTTTTATGGGATAGACAGCAGTTATCCCTTGATATGACGAAAGAAGGAGGAAGTGCTTGGAGAGGAAATACAACAGAATTCCGTGCAATTGAGCGTGAGGACGTTACACCATGGGATACAGAAGCAGTTGTATATGGACAAATTACAGTTGTGGCGAAACCTGGAGCTTAATGATGTAGGAGGTGTCATTCTTGGTGCTGAAATTAGAGGAAGCAAAAGAGTATCTTCGTGTGGATGGGAATGAGGAGGACATGCTCATTACATCCTTTATAAAAGCGGCTGAAAGATACATTAAGAATGCAACAAGTAAAGATGTAGATTTAGATGACGAGCTTGCTAAATTAGCAGCTCGTATTTTAATTTCTCATTGGCATGAAAACCGTGAAGCGGTTGGAAAAGCTGAACAGCTGGCATTTAGTTTACAGTCAATATTAGTTCAATTGCAATATTGCGTAGGTGATTCCACATGAATCCAGGTAAATTAGATAAACGTCTTGTATTTCAAATGAAAGATGAGGATGCGAAGGGCCCGGATGGTGAACCAATAGATGGTTATAAAGACTCTTTCACTGTATGGGGCTCCTTCATTTTTTTAAAGGGAAGAAAGTACTTTGAAGCAGCCGCAGCCAACAGTGAAGTGCAAGGTGAAACAGAAATTCGATACCGTGACGGTATGAATGCTGATATGAAAATCAAATATAAGAACACGATTTATGACATTGTTTCAGTTATTCCAACTGAAAAACACACGTTATCAATCATGTGGAAGCGTGGTGGAATGAATGGCTAATGGTGTTGATTTCTTAGGATTTGACCGTTTAGTCTCCGAATTAGAACAAATGGGATTACGTGGAGAAAAGATTGAAGATAAAGCTCTTGCAGCAGGTGGCGAACCTATTCGAAAAGCGATTGCCGAACGAGCACCAAGAAGTGATAGTCCTAAGAAACCGTCTAAAAGTGAACCGTGGCGTACTGGCCAACATGGTGCTGATCATATAAAAGTTACGAAAGCTAAACTTGAAGGTGGTATTAAAACAGTTAAAATCGGAATCGATAAAGCAGATCGTTCCCCATGGTTCTATTTAAAGTTTCATGAATGGGGAACGTCAAAAATGCCAGCTGAACCATTTATAGAACCTGGATTCAATTCTTCAAAGGAAGCCGCAGTTCGTGCTATGACAGATATTTTAAAAAAATGAAATGAGGCTAAACCTGTGATAAATTTACGTCCGGATATTTTACAAGTTCTTGAGAATAATCAGGAGCTTGTTTCTTTATTGGGTGGCAAGCGTGTTTATTATCGTAAAGCCAAAAATGCAGAAGAGTTTCCACGGATTACATTTTTCGAATTAGACAATAGGCCAGATGGCTTTGCGGATAATGAAGAAATTGAAAGTGAAATCTTATTCCAAATCGATATTTGGTCAAAAGGTAGTACAACAACAATTCATAAAAAAGTGAATGAAGTCATGAAAAATATTGGTTTCTCACGTTATGCGGTTGCTGATTTATATGAAGATGATACACAAATTTTTCATTACGCGATGCGATTCGCGAAAGGAGTGGAGTTATAGATGGCTGGAGAGGTTATTACAATTAGTTCGACTGTCGGTGTAGATAGTCTTGTTTATGCAAAATTAACAAAAGATGATACAACAGGTGTTGCATATTCAACGGTAAAGAAATTGGAAGGTGCAGTAAAGGTTAAAACGTCAAAAAAGGTAGCGTCAGAAATAATGTGGAGTGACAATAAAAAATCGGAAATTGCTGAATCAGACGGTGAAGTTGAAGTGGAAATTGAAGTTCGAGGTCTTTCATTGTCAAATAAAGCAGATATTGAAGGGTATCCAGAAATTCAGGATGGTGTTTTAGACGAAAAACGTGTGGGAGAAAAGCCATATTTAGCGATCGGTTGGAGATTCTTAAAGGCTAACGGAAAGTATCGATATGTTTGGTTACTTAAAGGGAAACTTTCTCAAGAGGAAGAAGAAGCTGAAACGAAAAAAGATAAGCCGAATTTCCAAACAACAAAACTTAAAGGTTCATTCATTGAGCGTGATTTTGATGATAGACCAAAATTCACAGCAGATGCAGACGAACCTACATTCACAAAGGCTGTTGGTGATGGATGGTTTACAGCGGTATATAGCAAACAAACAAAGTAAGAGGGAGCAAAAGCTCTCTCTTTTTTATTAACTAAGGAGGAATAAACTATGAAACTAACATTACGAATCAATAAGGAAAAGAAAACTTTTAATTTACCGGGGTTCATTCCAGCTCGTTTAATCCGTCAAGCACCTGAGCTTGCTGATATTCCAAATAATCCTGGTCCAGAGGATATGGATAAAATGGTTCAATTTGTAGTAAAGGTTTACGATGAACAATTTACCTTAGATCAATATTGGGATGGTGTGGATGCTCGTGAGTTTTTATCGACAACTTCAGAGGTAATTAACGTTATTGTCAATGAAACTGTGGAAGCAGCTAGTGGTACACCTGGAACTGGAGAAGAAGAAAACCCAAACGCGTAGAGGGGGGAGGGATAATGTTCAGTGAGTTTATGGACGAGCTCTACCTCTCTTTATTACGTCAAGGATATAAACATCATCATATCGATAACGAAATGGATATTTGGCATTATTTAAGGCTAAATCGAAAGCATCGTGAAAAAGGTAATTCAAATAATGAAAATCAAAATTCAAATGAAATAGAAGTTCCAGCTGAAAACATTATCTAACGAGGGGGTGAGACATTGGCAAATGAAATGAATAATTTAGTAGTTAGGCTTTCCCTTGATAATGTAAATTTCCGTCAAGGTATAGCAAATTCAGGACGTGCGGTAAGGACACTACAGAGCGAATTGAAATCTGTAAGTACAGGGATGGGCGGTTTCGCTAGTGCTAGCCAACAAACACAAGCGAAAATGGATACTTTAAGTAGGCTCATTGACGCACAAAAAGAGAAAGTTAAAGCGTTACGGCAAGCATATGATCAAAATAAGGCTAAATTAGGTGAGAATGATGCAGCAACTCAGCGATACGCTTCACAAGTTAATAAAGCTGTTGCTGATTTAAATAGATTTGAAAATGAATTAAAGCAAGTAAATAAGCAAGCTGAACAAAAAGGGATGGATAAGTTAAATAATTCTTTAAAAGCCCTACAGGCTGAATTTCAGTCTATTACAACAGGTATGGGTGGTTTTTCTAATGCAACTGAACAAACACGAGCTAAAGTTGATGTTTTATCTCGTACGGTAGATAAACAAAAAGAAAAAATTAGAGAACTTCAACAAGCCTATAATCGTGCTAAAACAGAAGAAGGGGAAGCAAGTCAGTCAGCGCAACGGTATGCTGAACAAATTCATCGAGCAACAGGTGAACTAAATCGATTCGAAACACAATTACAGCAGGCAAATCGGGAATTGGATCAGCAGGGAAATCGACTTCTAAATTTCGGGAATCGTATGGAGGCAATGGGAAACCATTTGCAAAATGCTGGTATGCAAATCGGTATGGTATTTGGTGGCATGACTTATGCGATAGGTCGAGGTTTAAAATCAGCTGTGGAAGAATCAATGAATTTCGAACAACAGATGGCTAACATAAAAGCAGTATCCGGTGCGACAGGACAAGAAATGAGTAAACTCTCCGAATTAGCTGTTAAATATGGGGAAGACACAAAATATTCTTCTGTAGAAGCAGGTAAAGGGATTGAAGAACTAATAAAAGCTGGTGTTGGTTTAACGGACATTATTAATGGTGGATTAGAAGGAGCACTTAATTTAGCTGCAGCTGGAGGATTAGAATTGGGCGAAGCAGCAGAAATCGCTTCGACCGCCTTAAATGCATTTAAAAAGGATAATTTAAGTGTTACAGATGCCGCTAATTTACTTGCAGGAGCCGCTAACGCTTCAGCTACTGATGTACATGAATTAAAATATGGTCTGTCAGCTTCCGCAGCGGTTGCAGCAGGAGCAGGAATGACATTTAAAGATACAGCCACAGCTTTAGCGGTATTTGCACAGAATGGATTAAAAGGTTCTGATGCAGGTACTTCACTAAAAACAATGCTTATGAGATTAAATCCTTCAACTAAAGAAGCATATAACAAGATGTCAGATTTGGGTCTTATCACTTATAATGCGCAGGCTGGATTTGATTTCTTGGTTAAAAACGGAATCACACCAGCATCTAGAAGCGTGGGAGATATTGAAGTTGCATTAGAAAGATATGTAATGAAAACTGAAGGTGTAAAAAAATGGAATGATAAGTGTGATACTACATTCCGTGAGTTAGCAACAAGTTCGGCTTTCCTATCTTCTAAATTTTATGATCAAGAAGGTCATATCCAAAGTTTAGAAAATATATCTGGAATTTTAAAAGAATCCATGAAAGATTTAACAGATCAACAACGAAGTATGGCTTTAGAAACGTTATTTGGTTCTGATGCAGTTCGTGGTGCAAACATTCTGTTTAATGAAGGTTCACAAGGTGTAAATAAAATGTATACCGAGATGTCTAAAGTTACCGCTTTAGAGACAGCTGAAACGAAAATGAACACTTTGAAAGGTCGTATTGAACAGTTAAGTGGAGCATTCGACACAATGAAAAAGACAATTGGTGAGGCGCTTGCCCCTGTGGTTAGTGCTTTTGTTGCTGGATTGCAGAAACTTGTGGATGGATTCAATGCATTACCTGGACCTGTACAAAAGGCAATAGCTATTACAGGTGGTATTGTTCTTGCTTTAACGGCTATTGCAACAGTTATTGGAGTAGTTCTAGCAGCAGTTGGAATGGTGGTTTCAGGGATTGGTTCTTTGGCAATAGCAATGGGTGTAGCTACAGCAGCTACTAGTGTAACGGGCGCAGCTTTAGGGATATTAACTGCAGTTTTAGGACCAGTAGCGATTGCTTTAGGTGTGGTAGCGGCGGCAGTTGGTGTTGGTATTCTAGCATATAAAGGATATCAAAAAGCAACTGAGGATAGTATCGCTTCTGTAGATCGTTTTACTACAAATACAGAAGGTAAAGTAAGTTCCTCCACAAAGAAAGTTCTTGGTGAGTATTTCAAGTTATCTGATGGTATTAGACAAAAGTTAACTGAAATTAAACTGAATCATGAAGTAATGACAACCGAACAGGCTCAAAAACTTGGTCAACAATACGATCAATTAACTGAGAAAATCATTACAAAAGTTGATGAGCGCAAGCAAAAAGAAACGGAACGATTGAGAAAATTGTTTGCTGATTCATATGTTCTTACGAGTGAAGAGGAAAATAAAAGGCTAGAGTTATTAAATCAAAAATATGAAGATGAAAAAATAAAAGTAGCAGAAAAAAATCGAAAAATAAAAGAGATTAATGATTTAGCGGCATCAGAACATCGAGAAAAGACACATAGTGAGAATGTTGCTATTCAAGCTTTACAAGACGAAATGGATAGAATAGCTGTTCAGCACATGACACAAAATCAAATGGAGCAAAAGGTAATTCTTGAGAATATGCGTGTAAAGGCTAGTGAAATATCGGCTAGACAAGCAGCTGAAGTTGTTCAGCATAGTGCAGAAGCTAGGGATAAAGTTATAGCGGATGCTAAAAAAACGCGTGACGATAAAATAGCTGAAGCTATTCGTCAACGTGATGAAATGGGTGGGCTGAATGCTCAAGAAGCGGATGCTGTTATTGCAGAAGCAAAACGCCAATATGATAGTACAGTTTCCACGGCAAAAGATAAACATCAAGAAATCGTAAGCGAGGCTAAAGCGCAAGCAGGTGAACATGCAAATCAAGTTGATTGGGAAACTGGACAGGTAAAATCTAAGTATGAAGTAATGAAAGATGATGTTGTCCGAAAAATGAAAGAAATGGGTTCGGATGTTTCCAACAAATATGACGAGATGAAAAAATCGGCAAGTGATAAAGTAGAAGAAATAAAAAATACTGTTTCAAGAAAATTTGAGGAACAGAAAAAAGCTGTTACAGATAAAATGTCAGAAATAAAACATGACATTGAAGATAAATGGAACACAGTTGAAAAATTCTTCAGTACTATAAACCTACGCTCCATTGGTAAATCAATTATAGAAGGGCTAGGAAAAGGAATAGATGATGCCTCAGGAGGTTTATTTAGTAAAGCAGCAGGAATAGCAAACGATATTAAAAAGACTATTTCTGGAGCGCTTGAAATAAACAGTCCATCAAAAGTAATGATTCCAGTCGGTAGTGCGGTTCCAGAAGGTGTTGGCGTGGGGATGGATAAAGGGAAACGTTTTGTTGTGGATGCAGCAAAAAATGTAGTTGGAACTGTTAAAAAACAAATGAGTAATATGCCATCTGTTTTTGATTTTGGATTCCAAACTTCGCATTATAGTATCCCGCATAATGCACTGGGTGATTTCAATGGGTATACGCAACCACAATCACCTTATAACAACGCACCTACAGCAAAAACTATGTTCTCGGATAGATCAGGTAGAGAACAAGAACTGAATTTAACGGTAAATATGACAAACGTTTTAGATGGAAAAGAACTAGCAAACGGAAGTTATGAATATACTACAAAGCTTCAAGATCGTGACCAAAAAAGAAGAGCGGAATTTTAAGGGTGGTGAGCACGTTGGGGAAACTCAGTTTTACTTTTAATAAGATCAGAAAAGATTATATTCAAATGCTAGTTGGAAGAAAACGCCCTTCCTGGGCTCCAGTTAAAAGAAAATTAGTAAGAGTCCCTCATCGAGCAGGGGCTCTTTTTCTTAATACAGAAACAGAGGAACGTCGTATTGATGTTCCTCTTGTGATTAAAACGAAAAAAGATATGGCTGATTTACAAAAGGTAAAAGAAGATTTAGCGGATTGGCTATATACAGAGCAACCAGCCGAACTTATTTTTGATGATGAATTAGACAGGACATATCTAGCTTTAATTGATGGTTCTGTAGACTTGGATGAGATAATCAATAGAGGAAAAGGTGTAATTACTTTTGTTTGTCCGATGCCATATAAATTAGGAAAACAAAATACTCATACGTTCTCTCAAAATGGTTCTACTGAAGTGGCAACTTCTTTTACTAATCAAGGGAATATAGAAGCACCTCCAATTATTGAAGTGGAGGCCCAAAAACCAAGTACATTTTTAGATGTGTGGTTTGGTGAGCATCCGTATAATCGTGATTACTTCAGAATTGGTTATCCTTTAAAAACAGAGCAATTACCCGTAGAAAGAAATCAAAGACTTATATGGGACGAAATGGCTACCACTGTAGGGTGGAGTAAAGTCAGTTCAATGGAAGATGGCAATCCAATTGGTGAAATGAAGTCAGATAAATACCAATTCTTTTGTTCTGATTTTGGTAACAGTACAGGTAAAGGATGGCATGGTGCAGCTGTTAAAAAGAACATACCTGGGGGACCAGTACAAGATTTCATTATGCAAGCCTATGTTACATGTAAGAGTAAAAAGATTAATGAAATGGGCCGAGCTGAGATAGCAATACTTGATGAAAATAGCAAGGTTCTTTCAAAAATCGCTATGAATGATCTTTTTTGGCAAGCTGAGCAAAATTTTGGAACGATGGTTATTGGATATGATAACAAGCCAGGGAAAACAGGATTGATTTATGAGAGTGGTGATTATCCGAATACCTGGAATCAGTATTTTGGTCGATTGTGGATAGCTAGAACCGGAAATGTATGGGAAGCATATATTTCAAAATTCTTGCCAGGGACAGAGAAAGATGATTCAGAACGTTTTGCACGGTGGACAGATGAAAATAACTACCATATGGAAAAAGCCGCACAAATTCAGATTAGTATTATGCAATGGCAAGATGTTCTGCCAGTAGAAGCAATGTCAGTTAGTGATTTGAAATTTTGGAAAGTGAATGTAAATACCAAAAACGATCCGCCTTACATTTTTGACGCAGGAGACAAAATTATTATTGATACAGAAAAAAGTATAGTGACAATTAACGGCAAGAATGCAATTAATTTAAAAGACATTTTTAGTAATTTCCCAACTGTAATACGTGGTGAGAATCGTATCAATATAATGCCGCCAGATGTGAAAGCTACTGTTAGTTATAGGGAGAGATATAGATGAGAACACCAAGCGGCATTTTGCATGTTGTGGATTTTAAAACAGATCAAATCGTTGCAGCTATTCAGCCGCAGGACTATTGGGATGATAAAAGGCATTGGGAAATCAAAAACAATGTTGATATGTTGGATTTTTCTGTTTTTGATGGAACACCTCATTCGGCTACTTTACAACAACAAAATCTTGTTTTAAAAGAAGTTCGCGACGGAAGAATTGTACCATATGTTATTACAGAAGCTGAGAAAAATTCGGATAAACGGTCCATTACCACATATGCTTCAGGAGCTTGGGTTCAAATTGCTAAGTCAGGCATTATAAAACCACAACGAATAGAAGGTAAAACAGTAAACGAATTTATTGATATGGCCCTAGTAGGAATGAAATGGAAACGTGGAAAAACAGATTATGCAGGATTCCACACTATGACCATTGATGAATTTCTTGATCCGTTGACGTTTTTAAAGAAAATAGCTTCTTTATTTAAATTAGAAATCCAGTACCGCGTTGAGATTCAAGGTTCACAAATAATTGGATGGTATGTTGATATGATTCAAAGGCGTGGTCGAGACACGGGGAAAGAAATAGAGCTGGGGAAAGATTTAATAGGTATTACACGTAATGAACATTCAAGAGATATTTGTACAGCACTAGTCGGCTTTGTGAAAGGTGAAGGCGATAATGTAATTACTATTGAAAGTATCAACAGGGGACTTCCGTACATTGTTGATACTGATGCATTTCAACGATGGAATGAACGTGGTAAACATAAATTCGGTTTTTATACGCCAGAAACAGAAGAATTAGACATGACTCCAAAACGTTTAATGACGTTAATGGAAATAGAATTTAAAAAACGTGTCAATACTTCCGTTTCTTATGAAGTAGAAGCACAATCGATTGGACGTATTTTTGGATTAGCACATGAACTAATTAACGAGGGAGATACGATCCGAATCAAAGATACAGGCTTCACGCCTAAGTTATACCTTGAAGCACGCGTTATTGCTGGCGATGAATCTTTTACGGATCCTACGCAAGATAAATATGTGTTTGGTGATTATCGCGAAATTACTGATCCAAACGAAGAATTACGAAAGATTTATAATCGTATTCTTAGTTCATTAGGAAATAAGCAAGAACTGATAGATCAGTTAGATAAATTAGTGAAAGATGCAAATGAAACAGCTAGTGATGCTAAGAAAGAATCCGAAGCAGCGAAAACACTGGCTGAAAAGGTTCAAGAGAATCTTAAAAATAACACGGTGGACATCATTGAAGCTAAGAATCCACCGACAACAGGACTTAAACCTTATAAAACACTTTGGCGTGATATTAGCAATGGAAAGCCTGGTGTTTTAAAAATATGGACAGGCGCAGCCTGGGAATCCGTTGTACCTGATGTTGAATCTGTTAAGAAAGAAACACTTGATCAGGTGAATGAAGATATTGAGTCCGCTAAAACAGAGTTAAATCAAAAGGTTAAAGAAGCACAAAATCAAGCAACAGGACAATTCAACGAAGTGCAGGAAAGTTTACAAGGTGTCAGCCGTACAATTACTAATATCGAAAATAAACAAGGTGAGATCAATAAGAAAGTAACTCAGTTTGAACAGGATTCTAATGGATTTAAAATTTCTATTGAATCGTTAACGAAAAAAGATACTGACATTAGTAATAAATTAAATACAATTGAATCGACTGTGGAAGGTACTAAACAGACTATTTCCGATATACAGCAAACTACAAGTAACCTGACAAAAACAACAAATGAAATAAAGAATACGGCCACTTCAAATAAGCAGACTATTGAACAATTACAAACTGATATGAGTAATCTTTCTGTAGGTTCAATCAATCTAGCAAGTGATTCAGAATCAGGATTAAACAAACAGAACATGGCTGGAACCTGGTCAGATAGTAAACAAATGACTCTTTCTGATAAGATTAACTACAGAAATAAGACGTTTACTATTTCTTTTTTATTCACTGGTAAAATGACTAAACTTAATACAAATCCTTGGTTCGGTGTAGAAACAGCGATAACCTATGCGGATGGAGAGCAAGAGTATAGGTCTATAAGAACAGACTCGAAATTAAAGGCTAATGTGGATTATAAAGATGAACCATTATCATCTACATTCAAGACCAAAGACAAGGATGTAACCCAAATTAGATTTTACTATTCCGGGCGCAATATTGATGGGAATTTAAATTCTCACCATGCAAAATTTGAAGAAGGTAATATACGAACTACATGGCAACTAGCTAATGATGAAGTTACTTCTAAAGAAACATTCACGAAAAAACAACTGAAATTGAGCAAAATGTGGAGGGTGTTAAAACCACAGTAAAAAGTGTTCAAAATAACCAGGCTGGATATGAACAACGTATGAGTGATGTGGAACAAACTGCAAGCGGACTATCTTCTAAAGTTAGTAATTTAAATAATGTAGTATCAGATCAAGGTAAGAAACTTACTGAAGCAAATACCAAACTAGAACAACAGGCAACAGCAATTGGGGCAAAGGTTGAGCTTAAACAAGTAGAGAATTATGTCGCTGGATTTAAGATACCTGAGTTGAAGCAAACTGTTGATCAGAATAAAAAAGATTTACTTGGCGAGTTAGCGAACAAGCTTGCGACAGAACAATTTAATCAAAAAATGACTCTGATCGATAACCGTTTTACCATCAATGAACAAGGTATTAATGCGGCAGCAAAAAAAACAGAGGTATACACAAAAGACCAAGCAAACGAGCAATTCGCTACAGATTCCTATGTAAGAGATATGGAATCTCGTCTTCAGATGACAGAAAAAGGCGTTAGTATATCTGTAAAAGAAAATGGCGTTATTGCAGCATTCAATATGAGTAAAGAAAATATTACATTGAATGCGAGCCGAATTAACTTAGTAGGTTTTATTACAGCAAATCATATCAAAGGACAAGTTTTAGAAGGGGTAACACTTAAAACGAGTGGAAATAGATTTGTTGAAATAAATAAGCAAGACATGAAGATTTTTGATTTAGATAAACCACGTGGCTATATGGGATTTATGGAAACAGATGATGGAAGTATTCAACCTGCACTTGTTCTTGGTTCGGATAACAGAAAATTCACTGGTACAGGTTCATTCTATATTTATCAAAAGATTCCACGAATTAACGGTACTGAGCAACCTTCTAAAGCTTGGGCTAAATTTGGAATATCAAAAGGAGAAAACGCTGAAGGGACTAATGTTTGGTCATCATACATCCAAATGAGTAATGACGGTGGTCATCTATATGCATATGCAGACGGAAGATTGTATTTTGATTGCTTGAATGATATCGTTTTCAACTCAGTTGGATGGGCTCCAGGATACGGTAAATTCATGGTGACCACAACGGAACCACATTATTTTACAAATAACTATGGTGAGTTTAATTTCCAAAGGAAAGGTAGTGGTAACAAAATAACCTTCCTCAACGGCGTTAATGATCATGATTTAGTCATGGGTAGAGTAATGATAAGGTCAAGTCTTGCATCAGGTTATGACACCGGACTACAAATTAAAGATACACTTGGAAATGCATGGCGAGATATAGAGTTAAGAACACTGCGAGCTAAAGAAAATATATCTGCTACAGGGCGTATGTGGGCGCAAGAATTTATCCCTAATTCTTCTCGTACGCTTAAAACGGACATAGAAGACCTTCCATTTTCTGCTTTAGATAAAATCAACTCTGTAAACATCAAACAGTATCACTTTATAAGAGATGTTGAACGCTTCGAGTCAGGGGAGTCTATTATACTTCCAATTAATTACGGTATGATTGCGGAGGACTCTGACGATGTATTCACCACACCACAGAAAGACGCTGTAACACTTTATAGCTCGGTTTCAATTTCTATTCAAGCAATACAAGAAGTTGACTTTAAAGTTAAAAATCTTCAATTTGACCACGGTATGTTGAAGCAGGAAGTTGACACTCTTAAAGAACAACTTGAAGCAGAAAAACTTGAGAAAGTTTCAATGAAAGCTGAAATTGATGAATTAAAGGTATTAGTGCAACAATTACTAAACAAATAAAACGAAAAGAGAGTGAATTATTATGGCTAAATTTTTCAAACCGGTATTTGATGAATTAACAATCGATCATGGTTCGGATATCTTATTAGAGGAGAATCATATGATTATCAATATCAATGCTGATAGAGTTCGAGAACAATTAAATTATGATGAATCATTAATGGTTTCTGAATTTCCATTGTTTAAACTTCCGGAAGATTTAATAAACGAGTTAACTACATTAGGAAAACAAGCGATTCCACATACTACACATTCAAATGTGAAAGGATGGTTTAAAATGCGACCGGATTTTGGGAGCGATGTAGTAAATTATGCATTTCAAATGTTATCCGGATATGATGTGTTTGACGGTAAGGAAATGAAGTGGAAGTGTATAGAAAAAGCTTTTGGTGGATTAGAAACGAAACACAAAGTATTACAAAGAGCAACCTATGTAATTGTTTTAAAAGATGTAACGGAAGTGGTCAACTAATATAACGAACTGGCATACTAAAACAAAAGATAAATGAGAAACCAGAGCAGCCATAAGCTGTTTTTTATTTTGAGGAGATGATCAGTGTGAAACGAATAGTAGACCAAGCAATTTATGAAAAGTATGTTAGCCAGGAAAACAAAAGCCTAGTCAAAGATTTTCTTATTGAAAAGAAAGCACAAGGGAAAGCGGCAAGCACTTTACAGCAATACAATTGGGATTTACGAATTATTTTGTTTCTAATACATGAACACTTCGAAAATAAAAACCTTATTGCTTTAACGCGAAAAGACATCCGAAATTTATCTATTATTTTTCAAGAGATGGGAATGTCTAATGCTCGTGTGAATGGATTGATGAGTGCGTTACGTTCGGCATTGGAGTTTTGCGCAGACGATGATGACTATGAGTATGAATTTAATGTGGGCTCAAGGGTACGTGGTTTACCTAAAAATCCAATTAGAGAAATAACATTTGTTACTGAGGACCAAATTAATTGGTTAATCGATGAATTACTTAAACAAGAAAAATATATGTTAGCAACCTATTTAGCTCTTTCTTATTACAGTGCAGCAAGAAAAAATGAAGTTCACCAGGTTCAAAAAGAAGGACTGACAGAACAATATTATACAAATGTGGTCCGAGGTAAACGCGGTAAAAAGTTTAGATTATATTACAATCCCCGAGTGCAGAAGTGCATTCGTTTATATATAAATCAACGAGGTAAAGATGCTATTCCAGATTTATTTGTAAGAGTTTATAAGAATGGCGGGCGAAAACTTTTAAATAAAAGTGTATTTAATTATTGGTGCAAGATATTTTCTAAGATGCTGAACGATAAGGAAGGGAAAGATTTTAAAATCAACCCTCACTGTTTCCGTCATAGCAGATTAGACAATTTAAAGGTACAAGGTGTACCACTCGAAAAATTAAAATCGCTTGCTAATCATTCTGATATTTCTACAACAGAATCTTATCTGAAGGATAGAAGTGAAGAAGATATTGCAGAGATATTTGGAATGGATCCAAGTTACTTTGCGGCTTAAAAAGGAGAGGAAAAGATGGATCGTATTGACTTATTATTAAAAGCATTTGTAGCTACGTTTGGTGGCTTCTGTGGGTATTTCTTGGGAGGATGGGATGCAACATTGAAAATTTTAGTGACGATGGCAGTTATTGATTATTTAACTGGCATGATTGCAGCAGGATACAACGGAGAATTAAAAAGTAAAGTTGGTTTCAAAGGCATCGCCAAAAAGGTGGTGCTTTTTCTTTTGGTCGGCGCAGCCGCTCAATTAGATACAGCACTTGGAAGTAACAGTGCAATTCGTGAAGCGACTATTTTCTTCTTCATGGGTAATGAGTTACTTTCACTTTTAGAAAATGCTGGTCGTATGGGGATTCCGCTACCTTCAGCACTAACGAATGCAGTTGAAATTTTAGGCGGTAAACAAAAACAAGACGAGAAAAAGGGAGATGTTCAATAATGGAAATCAGAAAAAAATTAGTTGATCCAAGTAAATATGGTACAAAGTGTCCTTATACAATGAATCCAGAATTTATTACGGTCCACAATACGTACAATGATGCTACAGCAGAAAACGAAGTGGCTTATATGATTCGAAATGATAACCAAGTATCGTTTCATATTGCAATAGATGATAAAGAAGCAGTGCAAGGTATTCCTTTAGAGCGCAACGCATGGGCTTGTGGTGATGGAAATGGTTCGGGTAATCGCAGGTCTATTAGCACAGAAATCTGTTACTCTTTAAGCGGTGGAGATAGATATTATAAAGCGGAAGATAATGCAGTTATCGTGGTAGCTCAACTAATGAAACAGTACAATATTCCAATTAGTAAAGTTCGCACACACCAATCATGGAGCGGAAAGTACTGTCCTCATCGTATGTTAGCTGAAGGACGTTGGAATAACTTTATTGAAAGAGTCCAAAATGCATATAACGGAGGTGGTAATAACGTAACTCCGACGCCTATTCCATCGTCAACTAGTGGGACAGGTATTGCATATATTGAGGGGAATGGCATTAACCTTCGTAAAGGTCCTGGTACTGGATATGGAGTTATTCGTCAATTAGGGAAAGGTGAGTCCTACGAAGTATGGGGACAATCAAACGGCTGGTTAAACCTTGGTGGCGATCAGTGGATTTATAATGACCAATCATATATTCGTTATACTGGAAGAAATGCACCAGAACCTTCGAAACCTTCAAATGATGGTGTGGGTGTAGTGACTATTACAGCGGATGTATTACGCGTTCGTACTGGTCCAGGAACTAGCTACGGCATCGTAAAAAATGTACACCAAGGTGAAAAATATCAAACGTGGGGATGTAAAGACGGTTGGTATAATGTTGGTGACGATCAATGGGTTTCAGGTGAATATGTGAAGTTTGAAAGATAAACATATTGAATGGTTTTTCTACAAAAGAATAGTTTTATAAACAAAAATAAGAGCCGTCCTGTCGGGCGGCTTTTTTATTTTCTCCACTCAATGACAGTTCGCTTCTTACATGTATCGCAAATAAAATTCCCTGTATTTTGATAGACAAATTGTTCATGATTACAGTTTGGGCACTCGGCCATTTGTTTATGTCTTGCTCCGTATAAAAATAACAATGATATTAAAAACAAACCAAAACCAGGTATTATACCAACAATAGTTATACAAAGAAGTAATGAAATCCCGATTCCAAAAAGTCCTAAAAAACGAAATGTAGATTTTTTTACTTGTTTAATTTTGGCAATTTTCTCTTTTTCTAATTCAATAATAAAAGTTTCCCCGTCCGCAGTTTTACGTAACTCCATAAAATCTCCCCCTTAAATTAAGTGAATCATACCAATTAATGTAACATTTTAGAAGGATTATTTATTAACACCGTACTTACATATTTTTTTGATCTTCTTCAAACCAAATGTCTTCTATATGTAATTCGAGAAATTTGGAAATGCGATATGCAACAGGCAATGTAGGAGTAGCTCCTTTAATTAAGTTTGTCATAGTTGAATTTGAAATTGATGCTTTTTTTGCAACAAAGCTATACTTGAAACCTTTACTGTCTAAAATTTCTTTTAAACGACTTCGCATAATATTTTCTCCCCCTAACAAAAAAGTACTAGTTCTTTCTTTTATTTTTTCGCTTGGACAGGCAAAATCCTTCTTTCTAGTTCATATACCTATATTACTTCCACTTAGAAGCCCACAAGGAAGCAGAGACATCAAGAAGGGAGAGGGTTACATGCGTTGGCAGTATAATCACTTGAACACAACTCCATATTTACATCCTTCAAAAGAACTAAGGGATATGTACAATGAATCAAGATCAAGAGCAGAAACGGAGTCAATTATGAATCATATGAAAAATTATGAAGTGTTTAATACCAAGGAGTATAAAAGATATTTCAGTTTATCCCAGATTATCGAAGAGGATCTATACGGTGAGGAAGAAGATATTTTAAATTGGGAAACTCTAATGGATTGTTATGATGTTGTACTTACTAAGTCAGGGATTAAGTTTCGTGAAAAGGAAGAGGAGGAATAAGCATGACTATTACAGGGGAAGCGATAATTATTTGGACGGCAACAGGAATATCTGTAGTTGCTATGAAAGTAGCAGAAAAAATGGGGAGAAGTGTTCCACATTGGCTTCCACGTGTCACCTTGTACACAACCCTTATAGGCTCGTTTCTATACCTTCTACGTTATGTTCTCGTTGCATTTCTATGAAGGAATACGATGTGGAAACTTTTCATTCTTTATGTCATAAGGGGCTTAGCTTGTATGCATGTATTCCTTGAAACAGGGATATATACCCTCTATAAGAGGGATATAGGGAGTGATTTTATGTTGGAGCTATTATCGGTACCGGTCGCTGGATTAATTTACGTTATATTCGGTGATAAGTTTAAAAATAAAGATGATGACCGTAAAAAGATACAAGTATTTTTCGAAGTAAGTGGAATTGCAATTCGGAGAGAGGATAGATTGCAGTATCCTGTTTTTCTTGAGAAAAAAAAGGATGATCGAAGCACAACTTATGTATATCGGTTGCCTGTAGGGATGCCGAGTAAAATTATTCAGAAGGTCGAAGATGTTGTCTCTGAAGGGTTAAATAAACCTGTCCGAATTGATTACGATAATTACAAATTAAATATTCGTGTGTTTCATAAGGATATACCGAAAAAATGGTCATGGTCTACTGATTTAGTGACAGAAGGAAATTGGCGTGTGCCAATGGGCCAAAGTTTAGAAAAACTTATCTATCATGATTTTGATAAAACACCACATATGACACTAGGTGGTCTCACACGAATGGGTAAGACGGTATTTCTAAAGAATGTAGTTACGTCACTTACTTTAGCGCAACCAGAGACTATTCATTTATACGTTATTGATTTGAAAGGTGGATTGGAGTTCGGACCGTATAAGAACTTAAAACAAATAGTTTCCATTGCTGAGAAGCCCACAGAGGCCTTTATGGTATTAAAGGATATTCTTGAGAAAATGGAAGAGAAAATGCAAGACATGAAAGATAGACATTATACAAACGTTGTAGAAACAAATATCAAAGAGCGTTATTTTATCATTGTGGATGAAGGCGCAGAACTTTGTCCTGATAAAAGTATGAAAAAAGAGCAACAAAAATTATTAGGAGCATGTCAGCAAATGCTTTCTCATATAGCGCGTATAGGTGGAGCACTAGGTTTTAGGTTAATATTTTGTACACAATACCCGACGGGTGATACATTGCCACGTCAAGTAAAACAGAATAGTGATGCGAAATTAGGATTTAGACTACCTACCCAAACAGCTTCAAGTGTAGTTATAGATGAACCGGGATTAGAATCGATAAAAAGCATTCCCGGACGTGCGATTTTCAAAACAGATAGACTTACTGAAATTCAGGTGCCTTACATTAGTAATGAAATGATGTGGGACCATTTAAAACAATATGAGGTGGAGAAACATGAGAATGCAAACACATATGCAGATCAACCGTCAAATGGCGATACTTGCGACGATTAGAAAGCTACAGTTTGCAACAAGAAGGCATTTAATGAGTGTTCATGACATGGGTGGAATAAGAAATGCAAATCGGATTATGAAAGACCTCTCTTCTTACACGAGTAAAGTAACTCACAACAAAGAGTATGTTTATTATTTAAATCAATCGGGGCATAAGTTATTTGGTGAAGGGAAAGTAGTTCATCATAGTAGAGTAGCGCATGCTATTTTACGTAATGAAGCATGGTTGCATTTATTTTGTCCAGATGATTGGCAGATTGAAACGGAAATAAGATATATAAAAGATGATAAGAAAAAGAAGATTGTTCCAGATGTGAAGTTTCGTGATGAGGACAGGATACTTCATGCAGTAGAAATAGACCGTACCCAAAAGATGGTGGTCAATGATGAAAAACTAAAATGTTATGAGGAGCTTACTAAAATATATAAACAAAAATATAAAGGAAAAGTGCCAGTTATCCATTTCTTCACCATAACAAAATATAGAGAAAAGAAATTGGAGCAACTGGCAGCAAAATATGATGTATTTGTAAAAGTATATGTAATCCAAGAAATTTAATTTTGTAGGAATTAACGGGAAAAATAAATGGGAATATATTAGAAGAGAGTGATCGCAAACGACCGCTCTCTTTTGACCACGTAGACCACATTGACCACAACTTGTACCACATTTATTATTTACTTTATGTCCATTTTGTCTAAAATAGAAAATATAGCTGGACAACAACGCACGTTTTAACACATAATGGACACAATGCCTCTTTAGAGGTGTAAAGAAAAAACATTGACAAATATAAAATGGCTAGCTATAATTTTGTTTGTTGCCTTGAGGTGATATGATATGAAATGGTCCATCCATCAATTGAATAAATTGAGAAATAAAGGATTGACATTGAATGAAATGGTAGATGTAAGTGAGCTAAAAGAGGTCGAGAAAGATATTCGTGAAATTAATCCCGTTCATGTAACAGGAAGAGTTGATTTTGGCTCCGGTAAGTTTACGTTTCATCTACATATAACTGGAAGCATGGTTTTACCATGTTCTCGCTCTTTAGTAGATGTGACATTACCATTTGACATTAAAACAACTGAGGTGTTCCAAACTTCAGAAGAAGAATTTGAAACAGAAGCTGAAATTCATTGTTTAGAAGGAGAAGTACTTGACTTACTGCCCGTAATCAAGGAAAATATACTTTTGGAGATTCCAATGCAAATTTTCAGTGATGATGTTTCTGGTGGAGCACCGATGCAAGGTCAAGACTGGCAAGTGATTTCGGAAGAAAACAAAGAAAAGACTGTTGATCCAAGATTAGCAGGACTTGCAAAGTTTTTTGACAAATAATCGGAAGACTGGTTTAGGCCTTCATATGAAAATAACTATTTCTTTTAAGGAGGTGGGAAGAATGGCTGTACCTTTTAGAAGAACTTCTAAAACAGTAAAAAGAAAGCGTCGTACGCATTTCAAATTATCAGTACCTGGTATGGTAGAGTGCCCAAGCTGTGGTGAAGCGAAATTAGCTCACCGTGTATGTAAAGCATGCGGTACTTACAAAGGTAAAGAAGTAATCAGCAAGTAATTGCGGGAAAATAAACGTAGAAGATATCTTCTGCGTTTATTTTTTTTGTCTTATTCTTTATTTGTTGTATTCTATCTTTTCTAGTAACTGCATATGCTTAATAAAAAATGCATAGGGAGGACTAGAGAGATGGCGACAACAAGACAAGATGCTTGGACTGATGATGAAGATTTGCTTCTGGCAGAAGTAGTACTCCGGCATATTCGTGAAGGTGGAACCCAACTGTCCGCTTTTAAAGAAGTGGGGAGACATTTGTCTCGTACACCTGCAGCTTGTGGATTTAGGTGGAATTCTTACGTTAGAAAGCAGTATAAAGAACGTATTGAAGAAGCAAAGCAACTTCGTAAGGTAGAAAATTATGAAGTGAAAGAGACAAAGGTATTAGAGCCGAAATCTATTACGTTGAATGATGTTATTGATTTCTTACGAAATTATAAAGATGAAAACTCTTTAATGGTGTTGCAACAACAAATTGAATCGTTACAAACAGAGCGAGAACGCCTTCTGGAGCGATTATCAGTATATGAGGAAGAATATAGAACATTACTTGATTATATCGATCAAAAAAGAAGTGTAATGGTAGCGGAAAGAAATGGTGCTTGCTCGAATGGGAAATTAGAGAAGGTAAAGAAATAAAAAACAGCTGTTACGCAGCTGTTTTTTTTATTTCTTATGCAGATTCTTCATTTGTAACCGCATTCATATTTGTTTCTGGAAGCCAAATATAAAAATCGCCATCAGTTACTGATACTGGTTGGAAACTTAATTTATCCCAAAAACCAGCTGAATGGATACGTGCTATCGTTTTAATTGGGAATTTCAGTTGCTTCGCATAGTTAACAAGTATTTGTCCGAATCCTTGTTTTTGAAAAGTCGGTAACACTTCAAGTTTATAAAGTTCTAGGTAAGGTCCTGTAATTTCAAATGGTTCTCCGCCGTTCCTTTTCATGTATAGACTCATACGTGCGATTAGCGATCCTCCGTAATAAATACCGTAAAATGGAGATTCGCTATCATTTTCAATAATGTTTGCTTCTAATTCTTCCAACATGGATAGCTCTTGAGCTCCGCAACCTTTAAACTTTTTAAATTCATCTAATGTTTTATAATTGATGAGCAAGCGCTCAACTTTTGGGAATCCCATTACATCACATCCTTTTCATATCTTGTTGAATGCAGAAAAATTAAAATATTTATAATAATATTATAACTCATTTTTAAATTTTTATGAAGAAGATAGAATATTTCTTTCATTATTTTTTTGAGGATTTGCTAAACTAAGAGTAGAACTATGTATATAAGTAGTATATACATAGTGAAAGAAGAGGTTGCATTTGTTAAAAGATAATTTAATAAGCTGTAAAGGGGGAAGAGCAAGGGAACTTACATCACTTGTTTAATATAAGTTCCTTGTGTGAGGATGAAAATTGGAATTGTTGGACCAGGGGCTATTGGTCTCCTATATACATTTTATTTACAAAAAAACAATCAAGATGTTACGTTGTTTACAAGGACGGCTAAGCAGGCTGAGGAATTGAATGTAACAGGTGTAACTTGTATTAGAAATGGGGAAAGTGAAACGGTATTTCCAACTGTTTTACCGATAGAAAGTATGCGAGATGAGAAGTTGGATTATACATTTATTGCTGTAAAGCAGTATCATATAACTGACATATTACCTTTTGTGCAGGCTGAATCGTCATTAATCTTTTTGCAAAATGGAATGTCTCACCTTCACATTATGCAAAGATTAGGGAATGAACGTATAGCGGTTGGGATCGTGGAGCATGGTGCGAAAAAAGAAGGGCAACATACAGTCCATCATACTGGAATAGGTGTTACAAAGTTTGGTGTAGTGCGTGGTCAATCTAATGGTTTTGAAAAGGTGTTGAATCATTTTCATTCTCATTATTTTCCAATTCAAGTGGAAGATGATTGGAATGGGATTATGTGTAATAAATTAGTGGTGAATGTATGTATTAATCCACTGACCGCATTATTACGGGTTGAGAACGGAGAGTTAATTTCAAATCCGTTTTTTTATCAAATGATGGAGCAAGTATTTCAGGAAGTCGCATTTCTTATTAAAGAAGAGGACAAAAGAATGGTATGGAAAATGGTATGCCAAGTATGTGAAAAAACAGCTCGTAATACATCATCTATGTTAGCGGATGTAAGAGAGAATAGACAAACGGAAATTAATGCGATTGTCGGATATGTATTAGAAGAAGCGAAGGGACGACACCAATCCGTTCCGACACTTCAATTTTTGTATGATGCAATAAAAGGGATGGAATTATAAGTGTTTTTCTTTGCTTTTACGGGAAACATTGACTACAATGTGGGTTGGTGAGAGAACAGGATACGAAAGGAAGAATTATATGGAGATAAAAGAAATCTCTGTTCCACTACAAGGTGTTGTAGCGGACTATGTGAACGGTAAAAAAGAGATAGAGTCATGTTTTGACTATTTGTTAACAGAAGATGCTTTTAAACAGCGTTTACATGATTTACGTGAGAGAGAGTTTTTCCGTCAAGATTTAGTAACGCATTTATTAGAATATAATACACAATTGCAAGCGGGAGAATCTACAATTCAAAATATAAAAGCGCTTGAAGATGAAAATACATATGTAGTTATAGCTGGACAACAAGCTGGATTGTTAACCGGACCACTTTATACAGTGCATAAAGTCATTTCGATTTTACAGCTTGCAAAAGAAAAAGAAGAGAGCTTAGGGGTTCGAGTTGTTCCGGTCTTTTGGATTGCTGGTGAAGATCATGATATGGATGAAATTAATCATACATTTGTAACGAAAAATAAAAAAATAAAAAAGACCATTTTTCATGATCGTCATCCGAAAAAAGCGAGTGCTTCTGAGTCAGAGCTTTCTATTGAAGACTGTAGAAAATGGATTGAAGAGATTTTTAAAACATATCCGGAAACGAATTTTACAAAGGATGTATTACAATTTGTTGAGGATGCTTTAGATAAATCGCATACATATGTAGATTTCTTTGCGCACCTTATTACAAAAATGTTCGTAAATTCTGGTTTAATTCTTGTAGATTCCCATCACCCTGCATTAAGAAAATTAGAAGTACCGTTTTTACAACAAATAATAAGTAAATATAAAGAAATTCAAGTAGGCCTTCATAATCAACAGGAAGTAATTAAGGAATTAGGATTTAAACCGATTATTGAAACGAAGGCAAATGCAGTACATATATTTATGGAAATTGATAATGAGCGAGTGTTACTTGAAGAGAATCAAGGGAAGTTTATTGGGAAAGATGGAGTGCATTCATTTTCGTATGAAGAATTGATGGAAGAGATGGAAAGAAGTCCAGAACGTTTTAGTAATAATGTTGTAACGCGTCCTCTTATGCAAGAGTATGTGTTTCCTACGTTAGCGTTTATTGGTGGTCCGGGGGAGTTAGCTTATTGGAGTGAATTGCAACAAGTGTTTCATACTGTCGGTTTCCAAATGCCACCTGTCGTTCCTCGGCTTACGATTACTTATATGGAGCGAGATATAGCGACAGATTTATACGATTTAGATTTGCAAGAAATTGATCCATTTCTAAATAAAGTAGATAATTTGCGTGACAATTGGCTTTCTAATCAAATAGAGGAACCGATAGACGAACGATTTCTAGAAGCGAAAAAAGAAATAATGGATATTCATACATCATTACAACTATTCGTGAAAAAAATAGATCCAGGATTAAATGAGTTTGCAGGGAAAAATGAACTGAAAATTAATGAACAAATTGAACTGTTAGAAAAAATGTTGAAAAGAAATGTTGAGAAGAAGCATGAGGTTCAACTAAATAAATTCCGACGGGTGCAATTTGCGCTTCGTCCATTAGGAGCACCGCAAGAACGTGTGTGGAATGTCTGTTATTATTTAAATCAATTCGGTCTTGATTTTGTGGACCAGGTAATGGAACAATCATTTTCGTGGGATGGAAAACATCATGTAATAAAACTATAGAATCTTGCTCTTTTGAGCAGGATTTTATTTTTATTCTGTTGAATTAACTGTGAAGTGAAATATTTCTGAATTATCTATCTTATATTGGTGTAATGAATCGCTATGTACCAGGTATATATATATGACAAAATAGCACAAAATGTAAACGGATTAATATCTTTTTCGACAGGTTTTTGTTTAAATTCCCGCAAAAAATGATAAAATTTAGTATATAATAAAATAAAATAGCGATTTGTATAGCAGGCTACCTTGTTGGAAGTTAAATGAGTCGTTCTTTATTAGCATTTCATCCTCTAGTAGTAAATAATGTTTGTAGAGTGAGAAATGTATTTAACATAATTAATTGGAAAAAGAGTAGGTGCAGCAATGTTCAAACACGTAACAGTACTTTTGAAAGAAACAGTAGATGGCTTAGATATAAAGCCGAGTGGTACATATGTAGATTGTACACTGGGTGGAGGAGGACATAGTTCTTATTTATTATCCCAGCTAACAGATGGTGGAAAATTAATAGCATTTGATCAAGATGAAATAGCGATTCAAAATGCAAAGGAAAAATTTTCTTCTTATGGTGAACAATTTATAACAGTGAAGAGCAACTTCCGTTATTTATCTGAAAAACTACATGAATTAGGTATCACAGAAGTAGACGGGATTTTATTCGATTTAGGTGTTTCATCCCCACAATTAGATACACCAGAGCGTGGCTTTAGTTATCATCATGATGCACCGTTAGATATGCGGATGGATCAAGATGCCCCATTAACAGCATATGATGTTGTAAACAGCTGGTCATATGAACAACTCGTAAGAATTTTCTTCCAATACGGCGAAGAAAAATTTTCAAAGCAAATAGTAAGGAAAATTGAAGCGTATCGCGAGAATAAGGCTATTGAAACGACAGGAGAATTAGTAGAATTAATTAAAGAAGGTATTCCAGCTCCGGCACGTAGAACAGGTGGACATCCTGCGAAGCGAGTATTCCAGGCGATTCGTATTGCTGTAAATGATGAATTAAAAGTATTTGAAGAGGCATTGGAGTCTGCAATTGATATGGTCAAGCCTGGTGGAAGAGTTAGTGTTATAACGTTCCATTCCTTAGAAGATCGTATTTGTAAAACGACGTTTAAGCGAAATAGCACAACGCCACAATTACCACCGGGGCTACCTATTATTCCGGATGAATTTAAACCGAAATTAAAGCTTATTACAAGAAAACCGATTTTACCTTCTGACATTGAATTAGAAGAAAATAATCGAGCGCGTTCTGCGAAGTTGAGAATCGCTGAAAAACGATAAAAAGGAGAGAGAGGTATGACTAATTTAGCTGTAAAGTATAAACAACAGGCGCAAGAAGAGGTAAAAATTCAAACGCCGCCACAGCAGATGGTTAAGCCAAAAGTTAAAGCGAAAATTACAAGAATTGAAAAGCTATTGTATGTAACGTTTATTGGGTTTTTATTATATGCTTGTGTAGCTTTTATTGGGAATAAAGCGGGTCTTTATCAAGTGAATGTAGAAGCAGCGACAATAGAAGAACAAATTGTGAAAAAACAAAAGGAAAATCAAGAATTGCAGGCTGAAGTAGAGAAATTAAGTCGTTATGAACGTATCGCTGAAGTTGCAAAAAAACATGGGCTAGAAATTAATGCGAATAACGTGAAAGGCCTAAAGTAAGGCAAATAGGTGTGAAGAGAAGATGAAGAGAAATATGACCAAATTTCATACCAATAAGGGAGCAGGTTATTTTATGATATTTTTCCTCCTGCTCTTTTTGCTGTTATTAGCCCGATTTTTTTACATACAAGTAACAGGAACAGTGGACAATCATGATTTAAAGAAACTTGCTGAGCAGAAACATAGTAAAAAGGGAGTTCTCGAAGCGAATCGAGGAACAATTTATGATCAAAATGGTCATGTCCTAGCGCAAGATGCAAATTCTTATAAACTTGTAGCCGAGTTAAAAGGAGCTAACGCCGTTAAGGATAAAGAGGATACTGCAAAGAAAATTGCAGGAGTACTCGGAAAAGATGAAGATAAAATTTTAGCTACTTTAAATAAAGAAGGCAAAAGTCAAGTGGAATTTGGAACATTGGGTAAGGACTTGACGAAAGAAAAGAAAGAACAAATAGAAGCATTGAAATTGCCGGGAATATCTTTTATTACTGAAAATGCGAGAGTTTATCCAAACGGTGATTTCGCATCTTACGTCATAGGTCATGCGAAACCTGATGAAAATGGAATCTCAGTCGGTCAATTTGGCTTAGAAAAGAGTTTGGATAAATATTTAGGTGCCTCTAATGGTGAGGTAGCTTATACAGGTGACCGTAAAGGAGTATCTCTTGACGGTGGGAAAGTGAATGTAAAGGCACCTAAAAATGGAGATAATGTGTATTTAACGCTTGATCAACGTATTCAAAGTTATTTAGAAGACGCAATGAAAGAAGCGACTAAACATTATGAACCAGAAAATTTAATAGGGATTGTTGCGGATCCGAAGACAGGGAAAATATTAGCGATGTCTAGTAAACCTAGTTATGACCCTAATGATCGTCAAATTAAATATTTCTTCAATGACGCCATTGCAAATGCGTTTGAACCGGGATCAACAATGAAGATTTTCACATTAGCGGCGGCCATTAATGAAGGTGTATACAATGGGCAAGACTTTTATCAGTCTGGTACATATCAAGTTGGTAATCGCAAAATAAAAGATCATAACGGCGGCGCTGGATGGGGTTCTATTACTTTTGATGAAGGGGTAGAGCGATCTTCAAATGTAGCGTTTGCGATTTTAGGGGATCAAAAACTTGGTCCAGAGCGTTTCCGAAAATATATTCACAGTTTTGGATTAGATGAAAAAACAAACATTGATTTACCTGGTGAAGGGTCAAATACAATTTTATTTGATCAACAAATACAACAAGTAACAACGGCATTTGGACAAGGTTCTACAGTTACACCAATTCAACTTGTACAAGCTGCAACAGCGATTGCAAATGATGGTAAAATGATGAAACCTTATACGATTGATAAAATTGTGGATCCAATAACAGGTAAAGTACAGCTAGAGCATAAACCAGAAGAAGTAGGAAAACCTGTTACCAAAGAGACAGCCGCGCAAGTAAGACAATTACTAGAACGTGTTGTTACATCACCGAAAGGAACAGGGACTGCATATAAAATTGATGGCTATTCAGTCGGTGGTAAAACAGGTACAGCACAAATTCCTGACGGGAAAGGTGGCTATATGACAGGAAGAGAGAATTATATATTCTCATTCTTAGGTATGGCACCGATGGACGATCCACAACTTGTTGTGTATGTGGCCGTTAAACAGCCGAAATTAAAAGATGATGAAAACGGGGCTAAACCTTTAGCTGATATCTTTAAATATGTAACGAAAAATAGTTTAGAGTATTTAAAGATTAAGCCAAATGAAGTAAAGGATCCGAAGAAATATGTGAAAGAGCAACAAACTGTCGTTCCGGATGTAACAGGAAAAACGATGGATGAAGCGAAAAAAGCAATTGATAAAGCAAAACTTCGTCCAATTGTATTAGGTGAAGGGAAAGTACAGCAGCAAGTGCCAAAAGCAACTGAACAAACATTAAAAGGTGATCGAGTCTTCTTAGTAGGAGATAAGCCTACAATGCCAAATATACAGGGATGGGCACTGCGTGATGTTATGAATTTAGCGAAAACATTAAAGCTTAACTTAAAACCTTCTGGTACAGGATATGTAACGGAACAAAGTGTGGCGGAAGGAACATTGTTGCAACCTGGTACAGAACTAGGTGTAACACTCGTACCACCACTTGAGCCACAGCAAGAAGCGGAAAAGCCATAATGGTAATAGGGAAGAAGTTCTAATTAAATAAGTACAAGCATATATTGGAACAAGCTAGGCGTAAGGGAGGCTTGTTCCAATATGCGTGTATCAAATGTAACAGTTAGGAAACGACTTATTTTTATACTTATATCGGGTATACTCATTTTCACCATCATCGATATTCGTCTTGGATATGTGCAATTTTTTCTTGGAAATATGTTAACAGATCGTGCGAAGGATTCATGGAGTCGTAATATTACTTTTGAACCAGAGCGAGGGAAGATTTTAGATCGAAATGGTGTGGAGCTTGCTACGAATAAAAGTGCACCGACCGTCTTTGTTGTGCCGAGGCAAATTGAAAAACCAGCAGAGACTGCAGAGAAGTTAGCTGCAGTATTAGGTGTGGAAAAAGATGATATTTATACGCGGATTACAAAAAAAGAGTCGATTGTAAGGCTTGATAAAGGCGGAAGGAAAATATCGCATGACAAAGCGAAAGAAGTACGCGGATTAAGTTTAAAGGGTGTGTATATCGCTGAGGATTCTATCCGGTACTATCCATTCGGTAATTTTTTATCACACGTATTAGGATTTGCGGGCAGTGATAATCAAGGGCTTATGGGACTAGAGAAATATTATGATAAAGAGTTAAATGGCGATAAAGGTCATGTGCGATTTTTTGCAGATGCGAAAGGACAGAGAATGCCTAACGTTGGAGATGATTTCAAAAAACCAGAAGCCGGCTTGAATTTAGGGTTAACAATTGATGCCCGCATTACGAGGATTATGGAAAGAGAAATGAATATTGCGGAATCGACGTATAATCCCGACGGTATGATAGCAATTGCAATGAATCCGAAAAATGGTGAAATTTTAGGTATGTCAAGTCGGCCAAGTTTTGATCCAGCAGATTTTCAAAGTGTTTCCCCGGAAGTATATAACAGAAACTTACCTGTATGGAGTACGTATGAGCCAGGGTCAACATTTAAGATTATTACATTAGCTGCAGCCTTGAATGAAAATTTAGTAGACTTAGAGAAAGATACGTTTTATGATGATGGGGCAGCTGAAGTTGGTGGAGCTAGATTGCGATGTTGGAAAGCTGGAGGCCATGGTAGCCAAACGTTTTTAGAGGTAGTTCAAAACTCTTGTAACCCAGGATTTATTGAACTCGGTGATCGTCTTGGTAAAGATCGATTGTTTAAATACATTCGCAATTTTGGGTTTGGACAGAAGACCGGAATTGATTTACAAGGTGAAGGTAGCGGGATTTTATTTAATTTAGATAAGGTTGGTCCAGTCGAGCAAGCGACGACTTCATTTGGGCAAGGTGTTTCTGTTACACCGATTCAACAAGTAGCAGCTGTAGCGGCCGCTGTAAATGGTGGAACTTTGTATCAGCCATATATAGCGAAAGAATTTATTGATCCGAAGAATAATCAAGTTGTCAGCAAAAAGACACCTGTTGCGAAAAGGGAAGTTATTTCCAAGGAAACTTCAGAGAAAGTTCGTTACGCATTAGAGAATGTTGTAGCGAAAGGTTCTGGTAAAGGAGCTTATATTGATGGATATCGTGTAGGTGGAAAAACTGGAACTGCTCAAAAGGTAAAAGACGGAAAATATTTAGATAATAACTATATTGTATCATTTATCGGTTTTGCTCCAGCCGACGATCCGCAAATTGTTGTTTATGTAGCTGTGGATAACCCAAAAGGAGTCACTCAATTTGGTGGAGTTGTAGCAGCACCTATTGTTGGGAATATTCTTCGTGACGCACTTCCTGTAATGGGAGTGGAACCGAGAAAAGAGCAAGTTGAGAAAGAATATAAATGGGGCGATACACCAACTGTGGAAGTTCCGAATTTAATTGGTATGAAAAAGAAAGATTTACAAACGCAACTTGTAGACTTGAAGCTTGATATAAGTGGTGATGGTGGGAAAGTAATTAAACAATCACCAGAAGCAGGAGCTAAAGTAAAAGAGGGTTCAAAAGTTAGAATTTACTTCGGGAATTAAAGGTAACTGATTGTGTTTTATGGTACAATTGGTGGAAGTGAGTTTTTTATAGGGAAATTGCTTTATTTGAGACGATAAGTGTCTCATTAATAAATAAATCTATTGATTAGACTATAGTAGCACTTACCTCCTATTTTTATATAACTAGGAGGTAACGTGTTACTTGCTAAAATAAGAGATAAATAAACAATGTAGAGAGGGTTTAGTGAAATGAAGTTGCATACACTTTTATCATGTTTGCATGATTTTCCAGTTGTTCCAAAAGAAAATCCAGAAATAACATCTATTGAAGCGGATTCACGTAAAGTGAAAGAGGGAAGCTTATTTATATGTATGAAAGGATATACGGTTGATAGCCATGACTTTGCTAAGCAAGCAGCCGCACAAGGAGCGGCTGCTATTGTTGCGGAAAGACCAATTGATGTTGACGTTCCAGTTGTACTTGTGAAAAATACTTTTCGTTCGCTAGCGGTTTTAGCTGATTATTTTTATGGCCAACCAACACACAAGTTACATTTAATCGGTATTACAGGTACAAATGGAAAGACAACAACATCGCATATTATGGATGAAATTATGCGCGCACATGGTCATAAAACAGGGCTAATTGGAACGATTAATATGAAAATCGGTGATGAAACATTTGAGGTGAAAAATACAACACCAGATGCACTAACACTTCAACAGACGTTTTCAAAAATGGTTGAACAAGGTGTGGATAGCACAGTAATGGAAGTTTCGTCTCATGCTTTAGATCTTGGCCGTGTACACGGATGTGATTATGATGTTGCAGTATTTACGAATTTAACACAAGATCATTTAGACTATCATAAAACGATGGAAGAATATAAACATGCGAAAGGGTTGCTTTTTGCACAGCTTGGCAATAGTTATCATCATAATCGTGAAAAATACGCTATATTAAACAGTGATGATCCAGTAGCAGAGGAGTATATGAGAAGTACAGCAGCTACTGTTGTAACATACGGTATAGATGTTGCAAGCGACATTATGGCACGAGATATCGTAATGACGAGTGGCGGTACAACATTTACACTTGTAACACCTTATGAAACTGTCAATGTTACGATGAAATTAATTGGTAAGTTTAATGTATACAACGTGTTAGCTGCTACAGCAGCAGGTCTGGTTTCAGGAGTGAGCTTACAAACAATTATTGATGTAATTAAAGAGCTTGCTGGTGTTCCTGGACGTTTTGAAGTTGTTGATGGTGGACAAAATTACACAGTTATTGTTGACTATGCACATACACCTGATAGCTTAGAGAACGTACTTAAAACAGCAAAACAATTTGCAAAAGGGAATGTATATTGTATCGTTGGTTGCGGTGGTGATAGAGATAGAACGAAAAGACCGATAATGGCAAGTGTCGCAACAGAATATGCAACGCATGCAATTTACACATCAGATAATCCAAGAAGTGAAGATCCGAAGGCTATTTTAGATGATATGGTAAATGGTGCAAATGGGAATAATTACGAGGTAATTATTGATAGAAAAGAAGCGATACATTGTGCAATTGCTAAAGCAAAAGATGCGGACATCATTATTATTGCTGGTAAAGGGCATGAAACATATCAAATTATTGGTAAGGAAGTTCATCATTTTGACGATCGTGAAGTCGCTAAAGAAGCAATCACGGAGCGTTTAAACAACGAAGAGTAACAGCATGAGAGGAGGACTACATGTGCTTGAACAAGGTTTATTAGTAACGGCCGGGGTAGCATTTTTAATTTCTGTTGCCCTTTCGCCATTATTTATTCCATTTTTAAGAAAGTTAAAGTTCGGACAGAGTATTCGTGACGAAGGACCGAAGTCACACCAAAAGAAATCAGGGACACCAACGATGGGTGGTATTGTCATATATGTATCCATGATGGTAACTACGCTCATTATGGCGATTAAATTTAACAACTTAGGTGCAGAAGTATCATTATTATTATTAGTTACATTTGGATATGGATTAATCGGATTTTTAGATGACTATATAAAAGTAGTTAAGAAAAGAAATCTTGGTTTAACATCAAAACAAAAATTGATTGGTCAGCTTGTAATTGCTATTGCGTTCTTTTTAATTGGAAAAGGGCAAGCATTTCACACTTATATTATGATTCCAGGAACGGATGTTGAATTCGAATTAGGCTGGGCATACTTTGTTCTTGTATTATTTATGCTTATTGGTGGATCGAATGCGGTTAACTTAACAGATGGTTTAGATGGTTTATTATCAGGAACAGCTGCTATTGCATTCGGGGCATTTAGTATTATTGCTGTGGCTCAAGAACAATTTGGTGTAGCGATTTTCTGTATGGCAGTTGTAGGAGCTGTACTTGGCTTTTTAGTATTCAATGCGAATCCAGCGAAAGTATTTATGGGCGATACAGGATCTCTAGCTTTAGGGGGAGCAATTGCAGCTGTAGCGATTTTGTTAAAACAAGAATTGTTACTCGTTATTATTGGCGGTGTATTCGTAGCAGAAACTTTATCTGTTATTATCCAAGTTATTTCGTTCAAAACAACAGGAAAGCGTGTCTTTAAAATGAGTCCATTACATCATCATTACGAATTATGTGGTTGGTCAGAATGGCGCGTTGTTGTAACGTTTTGGTCTGTAGGATTTTTACTAGCTGTGTTAGGAATTTATATCGGGGTGTGGATGTAATTGAAAACTATAACTGAATTTGAAAATAAAAATGTTCTTGTATTAGGTATTGCTAAAAGTGGTTATGCAGCAGCTGCTTTATTAAACGAATTAGGTGCAAACGTTATTGTAAATGATGGGAAACCATTAGCGGGTAACGTGCCTGCAGCTGAATTGCAAGCGAAGGGTATGGATGTTGTTTGTGGTGGACATCCGTTAGAATTGTTGGAAAGAAACATTTCACTTATCGTAAAAAATCCAGGGATTCCATATTCTAATCCACTACTAGTGGCGGCGAAAGAAAAGCAAATTCCGATTGTCACTGAAGTTGAATTAGCATATCGTATTTCAGAAGCTCCATTTGTTGGGATTACGGGATCTAACGGTAAAACAACAACGACAATGCTTGCGTTTGAAATGTTAAAAGAAGGCAAAAAGCACCCTGTTATTGCGGGAAATATCGGAACAGTAGCTTGTGAAGTTGCACAATCTGCAAAAGAAAATGAAGTTGTAGTTACAGAACTTTCATCATTCCAGTTGATGGGAGTAGAGACGTTCCAACCTAAAATTGCTGCATTTTTAAATTTATTTGAAGCGCATTTAGATTACCATGGAACGAAGGAAGAGTATGGTTTGGCAAAAGCGAATATTTTCAAAAACCAAACTGAAACAGATTATAGTGTAATTAATGCGGATGATGCAGATGTAATGACGTTATCGGCACAAAGTAAAGGACAAAAAGTACTATTTTCGACTACGAAAGAAATTGAAGATGGTGCATATATAAAAGAAAACGCTCTTTATTTTAAAGGCGAAAAAGTGGTTGAAGTAAGCGATATTGTTTTACCTGGTAAGCACAATTTAGAAAATATTTTAGCAGCGATGAGTATTGCGAAGCTACTAGGTGTTTCTAATGAAGCAATTACTGCTGTGTTAAAAAGTTTTACAGGTGTAAAGCATCGCTTAGAATATGTAACAACGATTAATAATCGTAAGTTTTATAATGATTCAAAAGCGACGAATATGCTAGCAACAGAAAAAGCATTGTCTGCATTTACACAACCGATTGTTTTATTAGCTGGCGGACTTGATCGTGGAAATGAATTTGACGATTTAATCCCATACTTTAAACATGTCAAAGCGATTGTAACATTTGGACAAACTGCGCCAAAATTAGTAAGAGCGGCTGAAAAAGCAGGATTAGATGTAATTGAAAGTGTCGATACTTTAGGTGAGGCAGTAGTGAAAGCTTACGCTCATTCTACGGATGGCGATGTAATTCTTCTTTCACCAGCATGTGCAAGCTGGGATCAATTTAAAACATTTGAAGAAAGAGGAGACATTTTTATACAAGCTGTGCATAAACTTATATAAAGTAAATCAAAACATCAGTAGGCTAACACCTACTGATGTTTTGTTACATAGGGCAAAAGGTTCTGCCTAAAGAGGTGGTGTTCATGGATAATGAAGAAAACGCCTGATTTTATTCTCATCATCGTTACACTTGCGTTGTTAACAATCGGAATGATTATGGTTTATAGTGCGAGTGCAGTTTGGGCCTCTTATAAAATGGGGGATTCATTCTTTTTTGCAAAAAGACAGTTGTTGTTTGCGAGTATTGGTGTAGTGGCTATGTTTTTTATAATGAAAATTGATTATTGGGTGTGGCGCACGTATTCAAAAATAATTTTGCTAGTTTGTTTCGTTCTTCTTATTCTCGTTTTAATTCCAGGAGTGGGTCTCGTTCGCGGGGGAGCACGAAGCTGGATTGGAATCGGGGCATTTTCCATTCAACCGTCAGAGTTTATGAAATTCGCGATGATTATTTTCTTAGCAAAATTTTTAGCGGAACGACAAAAATTAATTACATCTTTTAAACGTGGATTACTACCTGCTCTAAGTTTTGTATTTCTTGCTTTTGGGATGATTATGTTACAGCCAGATCTTGGTACGGGAACGGTAATGGTTGGGACATGTATTATTATGATATTTATCTCGGGAGCAAGGGTCTTTCACTTTGCAATGTTTGGTTTGCTTGGTGCAGCGGGATTTGTAGGATTAATTGCATCAGCACCATATCGAATGAAACGCATCACATCATATTTAGATCCGTGGTCGGATCCGCTCGGAAGTGGATTTCAAATTATTCAATCGTTACTCGCAATTGGACCTGGTGGTTTATTTGGGCTTGGACTTGGACAAAGTAGACAAAAGTTTCTTTATTTACCTGAACCACAAACAGACTTTATATTTGCAATCTTATCCGAGGAATTAGGTTTTATTGGCGGTTCATTTGTGTTATTATTATTTAGTCTATTACTATGGCGCGGGATTCGTATAGCATTAGGAGCGCCAGATTTATATGGTACGTTTTTAGCAGTAGGTATTGTGGCGATGATTGCGATTCAAGTAATGATTAATGTTGGTGTTGTAACAGGACTGATGCCTGTTACGGGTATTACTTTGCCATTTTTAAGTTATGGTGGATCAAGTTTGACCTTAATGTTAATGGCAGTAGGTGTATTATTGAATATAAGTCGCCATTCTCGCTATTAAACCCTGTTTAAAAGACAGGGTTTTTCGTATGTGTGGAAAATACAATATGTATATAGAAATAAATACGATTGAATAAGAACAGGGAAGTGGAGGAATTAGTAGTGCGAGTATTAGTAAGTGGTGGGGGTACTGGAGGACATATTTATCCAGCTCTTGCTTTAATTAGAGAAATAAAAAAATTAAATCCGGAAGCAAGGTTTTTATACATTGGTACAGAGAATGGATTAGAAAGTACCATCGTACCAAAAGCGGGTATTCCGTTCCAATCTATTGTTATAAGTGGATTTAAACGGAAAATATCTCTTGATAATGTAAAAACGGTGATGCGTTTCCTAAAAGGTGTTCAAGATAGTAAACGATATATTCGTCGTTTTAATCCTGATATTGTTATCGGTACGGGTGGATACGTATGTGGGCCAGTTGTATATGCTGCGGCTAAATTAGGTATTCCGACTATTGTACATGAACAAAATAGTGTACCTGGTGTAACGAATAAATTTTTAAGTCGTTATGTCGATAAAGTTGCAGTTTGCTTTGAAGCAGCTGCAGAACATTTTCCACAGTCAAAAGTGGTTATGACAGGTAATCCACGTGCATCAGAAGTATTGGATCAAAATGGAATGAAAGGAAAACGTTCGGTAGGACTATCCCTTTCTAAAAAATCCGTGCTTATTTTTGGTGGGAGTCGTGGGGCTAGACCAATTAACGATGCTTTTGTAGAAGCGATTGAACAATTTGGGAATAAAAGTTACGAAGTATTATATGTAACAGGCGAAGTACATTATGATAAAGTTATGGAAGCTGTGAAACAAAAAGGGAATCCGAATAATGTTATTATTAAACCTTTTATTCATAATATGCCAGAGGTACTGACTGGTGTAGATCTTGTTGTTTCAAGAGCAGGGGCTACAACGCTTGCAGAATTAACGGCATTAGGAAAGCCAAGTGTATTAATTCCGAGTCCGTATGTAACAAATAATCATCAAGAAAAAAATGCACGATCAGTTGTTGATAAAGGAGCAGCTAAAATGCTACTTGAAAAAGATTTAACATCTGAAACGCTTATTCGTGATATTGATGAAATTTTATTGGATACACAAACATTACAAAATATGAAACTGGCTGCTAAGCAACTTGGTATTCCAGATGCAGCAAATAAGCTATATGAGGTAATGAACAAGCTTATTAAAAAATAACATTAGGTGAACGCCCTGCATATTACTGTAATAAGGAGACTTAATATGGGGGAGATTGTCTATGGAACAATTAGTAAAAGAGCTTTTAGAAGCAAATGTTGGTCGCGTGTTAGCTAATGAACCGTTAGCGCGTTACACGACTATGAAAATAGGTGGACCAGCTGATATTTTAATTGTGCCAAAGCATGTTGCTGATATTGAGAAAACGCTAAAGTTAGTAAAGAAGTACAAGGCAGGGTGGACTGTAATTGGTCGTGGTTCAAATCTTCTTGTATCTGATCAAGGTATAGAAGGTGTGGTTATTCGTTTAGGAGAAGGATTAGACCACTTAGAAGTCGAAAAACATAAAGTAAGAGTTGGTGCTGGATATCCCCTTATTAAATTGTCAACTTTACTTAGTCGACAGGGATTAGCTGGCTTGGAATTTGCAAGTGGTATTCCAGGAAGTGTCGGTGGTGCAGTGTATATGAATGCAGGCGCTCATAAGTCCGACATATCGAGTGTACTAACGAAAGCTCGTATTTTGTTTGAAAATGGAACAATTAATTGGTTGACGAATACCGAAATGGGGTTTTCTTATCGTACATCTGTATTGCAAACGAAACGCCCTGGTATTGTTTTGGAAGCTGAATTCCAATTGGAGGTAGGCGAACGCAAGGAAATTGTAAGAAGCATGCAAAAGAATAAAGATTATCGCCGTGAAACACAGCCTTGGAATCATCCTTGTGCAGGAAGTATATTTCGAAATCCAGTCCCATATTTTGCAGGAGATTTAATAGAAAAAGCAGGGCTTCGTGGTTATACAATTGGTGGAGCTCAAATTTCTGAAATGCATGGGAATTTTATTGTTAATACTGGTGTGGCCTCAGCGCAAGATGTATTAGACTTGATTACATTGATAAAGCGTACAATTAAGGATAAATTTGGTGTTGATATGCATACCGAAGTAGAAATAATTGGAAGATAACGGTTATTCGTTCCGCTCATTATCATTTGTGTTATAATAAGAAGATAAGAACGGCATGAGGAACATGCCGTTTTTTATGTTACATAGGGGGATCGTACATGAAAAATAGTAAAGTGATTAAACTACAAGATCGTGTACCAAAGCTAAAGAATCAAAAGAAAAAGAATAAAAAACCTGTTAATCATCGGTTAATCTTATACATATCGATTTTATTTTTATTAGTACTCTTTTTAATTTACTTTCGGTCTCCACTTAGTAATATAAAAAAGATAAGTGTGTTTGGAAATCATTATATGACAGATGAACAAGTTATGAAGGAATCAGGTGTGACATATGACACGAGTTATTTCCGAGTAACGGCACATAAAGCAGAAGAAAACTTAACGAAACGAAAAGAAATTAAAGCGGTAAATGTAAAAAAGCGTTTCCCAAACAAAATTGATGTTCATATAGAAGAATATTTAACCATCGGCTATATAAACAAAGATGGGAAATTACAACCATTATTAGAAAATGGGAAAACACTAGATGTACTTCCAAATGGAAAACTTCCAGTTGCAGCACCAATTTTTGAACCGTTTAAAGAGGAAAAAATGAAGGAGTTAATTGCAGAACTAGAAAAATTAACGCCGACTATTTTAAGGTCTATTTCTGAAATTCGTTATACACCAACGAACGCAAATGAAGATCATCTTACTTTATATATGAATGAAGGATATGAAGTGAGCACTACTATTCAAAATTTCGCAAAGCGGATGGAAGCTTATCCACTTATTATAAAAACAATTGAACCTGGTAAGAAGGTGTTAATTGACTTAGAGGTGGGGGCTTATACGAAGGAACTAGGTGCTGAAGAAAAGAAAGAATAGAATGATAGTTTTCACTGCGTTATTACGTATAAAATGAAACGAATGTTCTTTTATATGAATGCTAATTTGCAAGAATGCTTAATTTGATGAAAAATATGTAAAAATTATTAGATTCATACTAGGATTGGTACAAGTTTCACTTTTCTATGAGTACATCTTAGTGTAGACTTATACTTGGCGGTAATCTTTACACTTGAAATAGAATTATTTCAAGATAAGCAGTTATTCACAGTTTACTGCGATATTCTTAAATGAATGTTAAATAAAAATAAGAAAAATATAGGGTTAAAAAAGGGAAACGTATAAAGACGTTGAATATTTTTCTTATAAATAGTAAAGTTGCGATTGTTGTTCCATATATTGAGTTGTATGGTATAAATAAAGAAGGAGGTGCCAAAGAATGAACAGCAATGAAATATATGTTAGTCTTGACATCGGTACATCCAATGTTAAAGTCATCATTGGTGAAATGGTTAATGACAGCTTAAACATAATTGGTGTTGGAAATGTAAAATCAAATGGTTTAAAGAAGGGATCGATAGTCGATATAGATGAGACTGTTCGATCAATTAAAAAGCTATTGAACAAGCTGAGCGTATGGTGGGAATCCACATTGAGCAAGTTGTAGTGGGTGTCAATGCAAACCAGGTACAGCTACTTCCTTGTCATGGAGTAGTCGCTGTTTCAAATGAAGATCGTGAAATCGGAAATGAAGATGTCTTACGCGTTCTAGATGCAGCACAAGTTGTGTCAATTGCTCCAGAACGTGAATTTATTGATGTGGTACCTCGACAGTTCATTGTAGACGGTCTTGACGAGATTAACGATCCACGCGGGATGATCGGTGTAAGATTAGAAATGGAAGGTACACTTATTACAGGCTCGAGAACTTTACTACATAACCTACTTCGTTGTGTAGAAAAAGCAGGTCTTGAAATTGTTGATATTTGTCTTCAACCTTTAGCGGCTGCAACAGTTGCAATATCTTCAGATGAAAAAAATAGAGGAGTGGCCCTTGTTGATATTGGGGGAGGCTCTACAACTTTATCTATTTTTAAAGATGGAGAGTTACAAGCAACGAGCGTATTACCATTAGGTGGAGATCATATAACGAAGGATATTGCGATTGGGTTGAAAACTTCAACTGAAAATGCAGATCAAATTAAGTTAAAATATGGACATGCTTTTTATGATACAGCATCTGAAGAAGAAATGTTTACGGTTCCTATTATGGGAAGCGATCAAACAGAACAGTATTCACAATTGGAATTATCGGATATTATCGAGGCTCGTGTAGAGGAAATTTTAATGTTTGTTCAAGATGAAGTGCACAAGTTAGGAATAAAGCAAGTTGCTTCTGGCTATGTACTAACTGGTGGAATTGCTTCTATGCCAGGTGTTCTTGATCTTGCATATGATATCTTACATGAAAATGTTCGTATAGCAACTCCTGATTATATTGGTGTGCGTGAGCCACAATATACAATGGGAGTAGGCTTAATTAAACACTCATATCAAAAAGCTAAATTACGTGGAAAAAATGTGCAGGAAAAGCAAGAGCATTTTGAACCAGTACCAGCACCAATGCCGGTACAACAGCAACCTGCGAAACAAAAAACTCGTAATCAAAACAATAATAATCAAAATGATGACCGTATGATGTCAAAAGTAAAACGTGTATTCCGTTATTTATGGGATTAAAATTGGACACGAAAAATGAGGTTCTAGGGGGATTTCGACATGTTAGAGTTTGATACTACTCAAGATCAATTAGCAAATATAAAAGTTATCGGTGTCGGCGGCGGCGGAAACAATGCTGTAAACCGTATGATTGAACACGGTGTACAAGGTGTAGACTTTATCGCTGTGAATACTGATGCACAAGCATTAAATCTATCAAAAGCTGAAACAAAAATGCAAATTGGTGGAAAATTAACGCGTGGACTTGGTGCAGGCGCAAACCCTGAAGTAGGGAAAAAAGCGGCGGAAGAAAGTAAAGAACAGATCCAAGAAGCACTTCGTGGTGCAGATATGGTATTCGTAACTGCTGGTATGGGTGGCGGAACTGGAACTGGTGCAGCTCCAGTTGTTGCTCAAGTTGCAAAAGAATTAGGTGCGTTAACAGTTGGTGTTGTAACACGTCCATTTACATTTGAAGGACGTAAACGTGCGACGCAAGCTGCATCTGGTATTGCGGCATTTAAAGAAAATGTAGATACACTTATTGTAATTCCAAACGATCGCTTATTAGAGATTGTTGATAAAAATACGCCGATGTTAGAAGCATTCCGTGAAGCTGATAACGTATTACGCCAAGGTGTTCAAGGTATTTCTGATTTAATTGCAACACCAGGTTTAATTAACTTAGACTTTGCAGACGTAAAGACAATTATGTCTAATAGAGGTTCTGCTTTAATGGGTATTGGTTCTGGTAATGGTGAAAATCGTGCTGCTGAAGCTGCGAAGAAAGCTATTTCTAGTCCATTACTAGAAACATCTATTGATGGAGCTCAAGGTGTTATTATGAACATTACGGGCGGCGCGAACTTAAGCTTATACGAAGTACAAGAAGCAGCAGACATTGTAGCTTCAGCTTCGGATCCAGAAGTAAATATGATCTTCGGTTCTGTTATTAATGAAGGATTAAAAGATGATATTGTTGTCACTGTAATTGCAACTGGTTTTGATGATAGTGCTGCGACGCAGCCGCCAAAACCAATTATTCGTCCGACTGCGAATCACACGCAACAGCAACAACAACCAGTAGCTCAACCTTCAAAACAACGTGAAGTTAAGCGTGAAATGAAACGTGAAGAGCCGGTTGTGCATGATCGTCATACAGATTCAGATGACATCGATATTCCAGCATTCTTACGTAACCGTCGTAGACGATAAAAGAAAAGGAGCTTTCATGCTCCTTTTTTGTTATTGGAATGAAAAAGATCTGCTTAGCAGGTCTTTTTTTTATTTGTAGATGAAGTTGTGAGAAAGAGGATGTAAATTTGCTTACATATAATTCAATTATTATGTATATAAGTAAGAAATTCATATTATTCTATGAAAAATACACTTTTATTTTTTACCGACAGATTATGTCTAGAAATCACAAAATAACAAAAAAACCCCTCCACCAATTGACACACTTTCCTATTGGATATGCATTATACTAGTCTCAACTTAAAAAAAGAGGTGAATTGTTTGGTTGTTTACGCCGACATTGTTTGGTTGTTAAACGCCTGCATTGATTTTCTTTTACTTTTATTAACAGCCACCGTGTTAAAAAAGAGAATCAAAAGATGGAGGCTTGTGTTAGGAGCATTTATAGGTTCAACTATTGTTATTTTCGCCTTTACTCCTTTTGCTTCTATGATGACACATCCAATTATGAAACTGTTGTACTCGTTACTTATTGTGTATACAGCATTTGGGTTTTCAACATTTAGAAATTATGCACAAACTGTTTTTACTTTTTATTTTGTAACCTTTATGGTTGGTGGAGGATTAATTGGAACTCATTTCTTTTTGCAAACGAACGAAATGGTAAATGGATTAGTTCAATCTAAATCAGTTTCTTACGGTGATCCAATTAGTTGGTTGTTTGTGATTTTTGGTTTTCCAGTAATTTATTACTTTTCTAAAAAGCGTATAGAAAGCGTAGAAATCACAAAGATACACTATGATCAAATCGTGAAAGTGAAAATTCAATTAGTTGGAGAGGAATTGGAACTAGCAGGTCTAATTGATAGTGGGAACCAACTTTATGATCCGTTAACAAAAACACCCGTTATGATTATGCATATTTCATCATTAGAACATTGTTTGCCAGTTTGGTTAACAGAACAAATTTATTCCAAAACAGAAATTCCTCAAATACCAGAAAATGATTCCGGATGGGCAACGAAACTGCGTTTAATTCCTTTCCGAGCAGTAGGAGTAGAGAATCAATTTTTATGGGCAATTAAGCCAGATTGTGTGCAAGTTTATCATGAAGGTAGTTCGATTGTTGTAAATAAAGTATTGATTGGATTAAATACACAACAATTATCTAGCAATGGAGAGTATCAATGCATTGTACATCCGAAAATGTTGATTTCGCAAAAGATGGTAATAGCTTAATTATGAGAGGCGGGATAATATGATGAAATTAAAATTTTATTTGGTATACCTTTGGTATAAAGTATTGCTGAAATTAGGAATTAAGACCGATGAAATTTATTATATTGGTGGAAGTGAAGCGTTGCCACCACCGTTAACGAAAGAAGAAGAGGAAGTTCTTTTGAATAAATTGCCAAAGGGAGATCAAGCGGCGAGGTCACTGCTTATTGAACGTAACTTACGGCTTGTTGTATATATAGCAAGAAAGTTTGAAAATACAGGGATAAATATTGAGGATTTAATTAGTATAGGAACAATTGGTCTTATAAAAGCAGTGAATACATTTAATCCAGAAAAGAAAATTAAATTAGCAACATATGCATCTCGTTGTATAGAAAATGAGATTTTAATGCATTTGCGTCGAAATAATAAAAATCGTTCGGAAGTTTCGTTTGATGAACCTCTTAACATTGATTGGGACGGAAATGAACTGTTATTATCAGATGTTTTAGGTACAGATGATGACATTATTACAAAAGATTTAGAAGCTACAGTAGATCGTCATCTTTTAATGAAAGCATTGCATCAATTAAACGATCGTGAAAAACAAATTATGGAGCTTCGGTTTGGACTCGCTGGTGGCGAAGAGAAGACACAAAAAGATGTGGCTGATATGCTTGGAATTTCACAGTCTTATATTTCTCGTTTGGAAAAAAGAATTATAAAAAGATTACGAAAAGAATTTAATAAAATGGTGTGAAGAATAGGACCAGTCGGTATTTAGACTGGTCCTATTCTTTTTTTGTGCATTAGGAAATATGATGTTTGTGAAAAATGATGGAAAAACCACATGCATAAAATCCCCTTCAAAGGAAATACTTTACACTGTACAGCAACTCCCGATAGGAGGGAACACTTTGACGAGAAACAAAGTAGAAATTTGCGGTGTTGATACAGCTAAACTTCCAGTACTAAAAAATGAAGAGATGCGTAAATTATTTCGTGAAATGCAAAGTGGAGAGATAAGCGCAAGAGAGAAATTAGTGAATGGAAACTTACGTCTTGTACTGAGCGTCATCCAAAGATTTAATAACAGAGGAGAATATGTTGATGATTTATTTCAAGTTGGCTGCATTGGACTTATGAAATCCATTGATAATTTTGATTTAGGCCAAAATGTAAAATTTTCAACGTATGCTGTGCCGATGATTATTGGGGAAATACGCAGATATTTGCGTGATAACAATCCAATTCGCGTATCTCGCTCGTTACGAGATATTGCGTATAAAGCATTGCAAGTAAGAGAGAAATTGATTGCTGAAAACTCGAAAGAACCGACAGCGATGGATATTGCCAAAGTTCTTGAAGTGACCCATGAAGAAATTGTTTTTGCGTTAGATGCTATTCAAGACCCAGTTTCATTATTTGAACCGATTTATAATGATGGAGGAGATCCTATTTTTGTTATGGATCAGTTAAGTGATGAAAAACAAAAGGACGAGCAGTGGGTTGAAGAACTAGCGTTGAAAGAGGGGATGAAACGTTTAAATGATCGTGAGAAAATGATTATTCGAAAACGTTTCTTCCAAGGAAAGACACAGATGGAAGTTGCCGAAGAAATTGGGATTTCTCAGGCGCAAGTATCACGTTTGGAGAAGTCTGCTATTAAGCAAATGAATAAGACGATTCAAGGATAAGGCCCTCACCAGTTATGGTGTGGGCTTTTTTTATGTGTAATATTTTGCGCTCATAGTAAAGTAGGTCGGTTCATATAATGAAAATAAAATGGATGTTCTATTAGTAGAAGTTAAATACTGTTTACCTGCTTTAAAATTCGGCTGAAGTAAAGAAGTTAGGTGGAAGTCCGCGGTCCGTAAAAGTCCGATTAGCATGGGGTAATAGTCAGTAGGAAGGAACAAAATCTCCACTGATTAAGGTTGCACTTTATTTGAGAGCGTACTTACAATTCATGATATAAGGGAGAGGATGAATATGATACGAATTTCGGAGTTTCAAATGAAGGATGTTGTGAATGTTTCAGATGGAAAAAGGCTTGGAAATATTGGAGATATTGATTTTGATATAGACACAGGAAAGATTAGGGCAGTTATTATTTCCAAGCAGACACGAATGCTTGGACTATTTGGAAAGGAAGTAGAATTTGTAATTCCTTGGGAGAAAATTATGAAAATTGGGGAAGATGTTATACTTGTGAGAGTGGATAATATTAATTCTGTAACAGAATCAATACAAACACCGACAATTTCTTAAAGAATATTACAAATTCCTCTTTTTTTTCAGTTGTCATTATGAAAAAATAAAAGTATGGTAAAATAGACAGGAAGTACCATGCTTTTTTATGTTATTTTAATTAAAAGGAGCCGCTTTGTTATGAGAGAACCATTTAAATATGTGGACGGTATACTGTATTTACAAGCGTGGAAAGAACTTGGAAACATTACTGTTGGATTTACGACAAAAGATGGTGGAGTAAGTACAGGCTCCTTTCATGCGATGAATTTAGGATTACATGTGAATGATATCGTGGAGAATGTTCATGAAAATAGACGCATTTTAGCAAATAAGTTACAAAAACCATTAGAAAAATGGATTTGCTCTGAACAAGTTCATGACCATCATGTTGAGAAAGTAGGACTGCAAGAAAAAGGTAAGGGCGTTTATTCATATGAAGACGGTATCCCAAAAACGGATGGCATTTATACGACGAACAAAGATGTTCTCTTAACATCTTGTTACGCTGATTGTGTTCCGCTCTATTTTTATGCACCATCACATGATATGATAGGACTTGCGCATGCTGGGTGGAAAGGGACTGTAACGGAGATTGCGAAAGAAATGATTCAAAAGTGGAATGCAGAAGGTGTTTCAAGTGATGAAATTCATGTCGCAATTGGGCCGGCAATCGGATCATGTTGTTATGTTGTTGATGATCGTGTATTAACAGCAGCACAGCAAGTAGTAAACGGATCTGTTCCTTATAAATTAATTTCTGATGGTCAGTATGCAATTAATTTAAAAGAAGTTAATCGTATATTATGTGTACAAGCAGGTATAAAAGAAGAACATATTGTAATGTCATCTCTTTGTACAAGCTGTGAAGAACAATTATTTTTCTCTCATCGTCGTGATCAAGGTAAGACGGGGAGAATGTTGAGTTTCATAGGTTTTAAGGAGGAGTGAAGCAAGTGACAGTGCAAGCGAATTTAGCAGCTGTAAACGAAGCAATTAAAGAATCTTGTGCACGAGCTGGACGTTTGATGAAAGATATTAAGCTCGTTGCAGTTACAAAAACTGTAGGAATTGAAAAAACAAGTGAAGTAATTGAAGCTGGAATTATTGATTTAGGTGAAAATAGAAATGAAGGTTTCTTACAAAAATACGAGCATTTCGGTTCAAAAGTGAAGTGGCATTTTATTGGCTCGTTGCAAACGAGAAAAGTAAAAGAAATCATTAACGAGATTGATTATTTACATTCATTAGATCGCCTTTCGCTTGCAAAAGAAATTCAAAAACGCGCTGAAAAGAAAATTAAATGCTTTATTCAAGTGAAAACATCATCAGAAGAATCAAAGCAAGGATTAGCGATAGAAGAAGCAATTCCATTTATTCAAAGTTTGCAAGAATTTGATAAAATTGAAGTGGTTGGACTAATGACAATGGCGCCTTTTACAGCTGAAGAGGAAGATATTCGTCGCTGCTTTAAGGAATTGCGTATGTTACAAGCAGAGGTGCAAGAGCTAGAGTTGTTACATGCGCCATGTGAAGAATTATCAATGGGAATGTCCAATGATTACACGATTGCAATTGAAGAAGGGGCTACATATATTCGTTTGGGCACGATTTTAGTAGGGAAAGCGTAAAAGGAAGGAGAATGTTATTATGAGTTGGTCAAAAGTAAAATACTTCTTTTTTGACACACCAGAAGAAAAAGAAGCAGCTCAATATAGTTATGAAAAGGAGCAAACAGACATGAAAAAGCAACAAGATCCCCCAGAACAACAGGATGTTCCGTTTGCAAAAGTGCAACCGAAACAAAATGTTGTGAGCATTGAAACGGCGAAGCAATCTTCAAAAGTTGTTTTACTAGAACCGCGCACATATTCGGAAGCGCAAGGGATTGCGGATCACTTAAAAGGTAGACGAGCTGTTGTAATTAATTTGCAAAGAATGTCTACAGATCAAGCGGTGCGTATCGTTGACTTTTTAAGTGGTACTGTATACGCTATAGGCGGGGATATTCAAAAAATAGGACCGAAAACATTTATGTGTACACCTGAAAATGTAGATATTGTTGGTGCAATTTCAGAGTTGTTCGGTGAAGAAGAAGAAACAAATATAAAGAGGTGGTAATACGCCATGGGAACAGTTTTAACAGTCTTACTTTATGCTATCGAGATTTACTCGTGGGCACTTATTATTTACATTCTCCTATCATGGTTTCCTGGTGCAAAGGAATCAACTTTTGGAGAGTTTCTTGCACGTATTTGTGAACCGTATTTAGAACCATTTCGCAGGTTCATTCCGCCGCTTGGTATGATTGACATCTCTCCAATCGTTGCGATTCTTGCGTTAAAGCTTGCTACAAATGGTTTAGTAAGTTTATTCCGCTATTTCTTATAATAAGAGGTTACTTGCATGAGCATCTACGAGCATTTTAGACCTGATGAAGAGGTCTTTGTGGATAAAGTATTAGAGTGGAAACAGGCGGCTGAGTACCATCAAGTCAAGTTAACAGATTTTCTTGATCCAAGACAGCAACAAATTGTCTCTATGGTAATAGGGCAAGGAGAGGTTGCTGTACGCTTTGATGGTGCGATGCCTGAATCTGAAAGAAAAAGAGCACTAATTTATCCAGACTATCTAGAATTAAATGAAGAGGAATTTCAAATAGAAGTATTAGAAATTGACTATCCTTCCAAATTTTACACGCTAGAACACAGGCAAATATTAGGTGCATTTATGTCACTTGGTTTAACAAGAGAAAAATGTGGTGATATTTTGCTTCAAGAAAATCGTGCCCAAATTGCAGTTGCAAAAGAAGTTGGATCGTATATTGAAATGAACTTACAATCAATAGGGAAAGTGAAAGTATCTCTCACGCCTGTACAAGCAGAACAAATTTTGCGTGTAGGTGAAAAGTGGGGAGAAAAATCTGGAACAGTTTCGTCACTTCGTCTAGATGTTTTGTTAGCTGAAATGCTACATATATCCAGGCAGAAAGTACAGCCTCTTATAAAAGGTGGCTTAGTAAAAGTCAATTGGAAAACAGTAGAGCAAACTGCGTATGAATGTTTTCCAGGGGATGTATTCTCGGTTAGAGGATACGGAAGAAGTAAAATATTTTCTGTAGAAGGTAAAACGAAGCGCGACAAATGGAGAATTTTGTATGGTATACTAAAATGATTGGTTTTTTAGCAGGAAATCCTCCTATTTTGTCGAAGAAAAGATATAATTAAAAGAGGAAATTTAGATAACTACTTGGAGGTGGCGTTGTGCCGTTAACACCATTAGATATTCATAACAAAGAATTTGGTCGCGGATTCCGTGGCTATGATGAAGATCAAGTAAATGAGTTTCTTGATCAAATTATCAAAGATTATGAATTAGTCATTCGTGAGAAAAAAACTTTAGAAGAAAAGGTTGCGCAATTAGAAGGAAAGTTAGATCATTTTTCTAATATTGAAGATACGCTAAACAAATCTATCGTTGTTGCACAAGAAGCAGCGGAAGAAGTGAAACGTAATGCGCAAAAAGAAGCGAAATTAATCGTACGTGAAGCGGAAAAAAATGCGGATCGTATCATTAACGAAGCGTTAGTAAAATCAAGAAAAGTGGCATTTGATATTGAAGAATTAAAAAAACAAGCAAAAGTATTCCGTACTCGTTTCCGTATGCTATTAGAAACACAGCTTGAAATGTTAAACAACGATGATTGGGATAAACTAATTGAGTTAGAAGACGAAGTGGACGAGCTGTTGAAAAAAGAAGAAACAGTGTAAGCTTGACGTTTTTCTCATTATTACATATAATTTTAAACAGCATATTTATTAAGAAAAACGAAGATAGGGATAAGTACCTTTTTCATACCTTATATAGCGAACTGAGGATGGTGTAAGCTCAGGATAAGGAGATTATGGGAATATCACCCTGGAGTTCCGCGCTGAACAAATAGAGTAAGCGTAGGCGTTATATTCGCGTTAAGAATATAAAGAGGATTGTATACATACGTATAGGATCTACTAGGGTGGTACCGCGGGAGACTTTCTCGTCCCTTTTTGGGATGAGAAAGTCTCTTTTTTATTCCGTTTTTTAGGTCTTTTCTTTTATACATGTAAGGAGGAATTGAGCATGGAGTACAAAAATACATTACTAATGCCAAAAACAGAGTTCCCAATGCGTGGGAATTTACCAAAACGTGAGCCTGCAATGCAAGAAAAGTGGGCTGAAATGAATATTTATGAAAAGGTACAAGAACATACAAAAGGTCGTCCTTTATTTGTACTACATGATGGACCTCCATATGCGAATGGTGACATTCATATGGGACATGCATTAAATAAAGTATTAAAAGACTTTATTGTTCGTTATAAATCAATGACTGGTTACTCTGCGCCATATGTTCCAGGTTGGGATACGCACGGTTTACCAATTGAACAAGCTTTAACAAATAAAGGTGTAAAGCGTAAAGAAATGACGGTTGCTGAGTTCCGTAAGTTATGTGCAGAGTATGCATATGAACAAGTAGAACGTCAACGTGAACAATTTAAGCGTCTAGGTGTACGTGCTGATTGGGATAACCCATACATTACTTTAGAGCCAGCTTATGAAGCACAACAAATTAAAGTGTTTGGTGATATGGCGAAAAAAGGTTATATCTATAAAGGGCAAAAACCAGTTTACTGGTCTCCAACGAGTGAATCAGCTTTAGCAGAAGCTGAAATTGAATACCAAGATAAAAAATCAGCATCTATTTACGTAGCATTCCCTGTAAAAGATGGAAAGAACGTATTAGAAGGTGATGAGAAATTCATTATCTGGACAACAACACCTTGGACGTTACCTGCAAACTTAGGTATTTCTGTTCACCCAGAACTTGAATACAGCATCGTAAAAGTAAATGATGAAAAATATATTATTGCTTCTGAACTATTTGAGACAGTTGCAAAAACGTTAGAGTGGGAAAATGCTGAAGTTGTGAAAACGGTAAAAGGTAGCGAACTTGAGTACACAGTTGCAAAACATCCATTCTACGATCGTGATTCATTAGTTATGCTAGGAGATCACGTAACAACAGATGCAGGTACAGGTTGTGTTCATACAGCACCAGGACACGGAGAAGATGACTTTATTGTTGGTAAAAAGTATGGATTAGAAGTACTTTGTCCAGTTGACGATAAAGGTGTATTAACAGAGGAAGCACCTGGATTTGAAGGCTTATTCTATGATAAAGCTAACAAGCCGATTACAGAAAAATTAGAAGAAGTAGGCGCGTTACTAAAACTAACATTCATTACGCATTCATACCCACATGATTGGAGAACGAAAAAACCAATTATTTTCCGTGCGACAGCACAGTGGTTTGCATCTATTGAAGCATTCCGTAAAGAGTTATTAGAAGCTGTTGCGGAAACGAAATGGGTACCAGCGTGGGGAGAAACTCGTCTTCATAACATGGTTCGTGACCGTGGTGACTGGTGTATTTCTCGTCAGCGTGCATGGGGTGTACCAATTCCTGTATTCTATGCTGAGAATGGCGATCCAATTATTACGGATGAAACAATTAACCACGTAGCAGATTTATTCCGTGAACACGGTTCTAACGTATGGTTCGAGCGTGAAGCGAAAGACTTATTACCGGAAGGATTTACACACCCAGGTAGCCCAAATGGTGAATTCCGTAAAGAAACAGACATCATGGATGTATGGTTCGATTCAGGTTCTTCTCATCAAGCGGTATTAGAAGAGCGCGAAGACTTACAACGTCCAGCTGATTTATATTTAGAAGGATCTGACCAGTATCGTGGTTGGTTTAACTCTTCATTATCAACAGCGGTTGCTGTAACAGGTAAAGCTCCATATAAAGGCGTACTAAGCCACGGTTTCGTACTAGATGGTGAAGGACGTAAAATGAGTAAGTCGATTGGAAATATCGTCGTACCGAAGAAAATTATGGATCAATTAGGCGGAGACATTTTACGCTTATGGGTATCTTCTGTTGACTATCAATCTGATGTACGTATTTCAGATGATATTTTAAAACAAGTAGCAGAAGTGTATCGTAAAATCCGTAACACATTCCGTTTCTTATTAGGAAATTTAGATGACTTTAATCCAAGTGAAAATACAGTAGCAGTAGCTGAACTTCGTGAAGTAGATCGTTACATGTTAGTGAAGTTAAATGACTTAATTACAAAGGTAAAAGATGCATATGAAACATATGACTTTGCTGCTGTATATCATGCAATTCACAACTTCTGTACAATTGATCTAAGTTCATTCTACTTAGACTTTGCAAAAGACATTTTATACATTGAAGGTGCAGATCACGCGGATCGTCGCGCAATTCAAACTGTATTATATGATGTTCTTGTTGCATTAACGAAACTTGTAACACCAATCTTACCTCATACAGCTGATGAAGTATGGCCATATGTTCCTGGTGCAGAAGAAGAAAGCGTACAGTTAACTAATATGCCAGAAGCTACAGAAGTAGAGGGTTCAGAAGCGTTAAGAGCAAAATGGGATGCATTTATGACATTACGAGATGACGTTTTAAAAGCGTTAGAAGTAGCTCGTAATGAGAAAGTAATTGGTAAGTCATTAAATGCGAGCATTACGCTATATCCGACTGCAGAAATGAAGGCTATGTTAGAGTCTATTAGTGAAGACTTAAAGCAATTATTCATCGTTTCTGAGTATAAACTTGGTGGTACAATTGAAGAAGCGCCAACAGAAGCACCAAAGTATGAGCATACAGCTGTAGTTGTAGCACAGGCGACAGGTGAGACGTGTGAACGTTGTTGGGTTGTTTCAGAAACAATTGGTAAAGATGCAGAACATGAAACATTATGTGAGCGTTGTGCAACAGTTGTTAAAGAAAACTATGTAAAAATAATAAAAAAACTGACTGCGCGTAAGTGCAGTCAGTTTTTTGTTTTTTCGTTGATAATATATTGAAATAATTTTCACTCTCTTTCCTATGAAGGAAAAATGTGTGTGAGGTAAGCATGAGAATTTCGGACACACTAATCGTACATTGCAGCTGGGAGGAATGTACACGTGAATGAAATGTATATGGAAATAAAAGAAGAATTGCAATTGATGAGAAAAGAGTTGCAAGAGAGACTAGCTAAAGAAGTCATGCACAAATATGATACAGAGTTTAGCGGGGAGCTTGGATATGAAATTAAGGAAGAGATAAAGAAAAAACTGCTATTACATGATATAAAAGAGGATTTAAAAGATGTAGAACGTGCATTGTTTAAAATGGAAATAGATATGTACGGTATTTGTGAAGAAACTGGGAGAGCAATTCCTACAAAACAAATGAAAACAATGCCGACTGCCCGTACGATTCATGAATTTTTCTATGAAAAGGTAAATGTATGAATGCGCACAACGATATTATATTACCTTTTTTTAATTTATTTTATTCTTCTATAAAGGTTCATTGTGAAAAGGTAGCAGCTATGCTAAAATTTTGAGGTACACTGTCTTTGTGGGGGAAATGAAAATGATATATTATGTAATAGCGTTATTTGTCATTGCCATCGATCAAATATCGAAGTGGCTAATTGTAAAGAACATGGAATTGGGTACGAGCATTCCGATTATCGATAATGTATTATACATAACATCACATCGAAATAGAGGAGCTGCCTGGGGTATTTTAGAAAATAAAATGTGGTTTTTCTACATTATTACAGTCGTTTTCGTAGCATTTATCGTATTTTATATGAAAAAATATGCAAAAACGGACAAACTTCTAGGTATTTCATTAGGTCTGATTTTAGGCGGAGCAATTGGTAACTTTATTGATCGTGTATTTAGACAAGAAGTAGTGGATTTCATTCACGTGTATATTTTCTCGTACAACTATCCAGTATTCAATATAGCTGATTCAGCATTATGTATTGGAGTTGTATTAATTATTATTCAAACAGTATTAGAAGGAAAGAAAACGAAGGAGTAATTGAATGAGTGAAGTAGTACAAGTAACAGTTGCAGAAGAACAAAAAAGCGAGCGAATCGATAAATTCGTTGCAGAAATAAACAGTGAATGGTCACGTTCACAAGTACAGCAATGGATTAAAGATGCTGTTGTCACAGTAAATGGGAAATCAGTTAAAGGGAATTATAAAGTAAAAGGAAATGATGAAATTACAGTAACAATTCCTGACCCAGAAGAGTTTGATATTAAAGCGGAAGATATGAATTTAGAAATTCATTATGAAGATGCAGATGTACTCGTTGTAAATAAGCCACGTGGTATGGTTGTACATCCGGCACCAGGACATACAAGTGGTACGCTTGTAAACGGACTTATGCATCATTGTACAGACCTATCAGGTATTAATGGTGTAATGCGTCCTGGTATCGTTCATCGTATTGATAAAGATACATCTGGACTATTAATGGTTGCTAAAAATGATATGGCGCACGAATCGCTTGTAAATCAACTTGTAGCAAAAACAGTAACAAGACGTTACAAAGCGATTGTACACGGTGTTATTCCGCATGATAAGGGAACGATTGATGCGCCAATTGGTCGTGATAAGAAAGAGCGTCAAAGTATGACAGTTGATGAAAATGGTAAGAATGCTGTTACGCACTTCCAAGTGTTAGAACGCTTTAAAGATTTTACACTTGTAGAATGTCGCTTAGAAACGGGACGTACGCACCAAATTCGTGTCCATATGAAATATATTGGTTATCCACTTGCGGGAGATCCGAAGTATGGTCCGAAGAAAACATTAGATATGAATGGGCAAGCACTTCATGCAGGAATTTTAGGTTTCGATCACCCTCGTACTGGTGAATATATTGAGTTTGAAGCACCGATTCCAGAAGTGTTTGAAGAAGCATTAAATATTTTACGGAAATAGTATTGACAAATCGTAAGAAAACTGAGATACTGACAATAGTTAAATAATGATCCTTTAACACAGCCCCGTGAGGTTGAGAAGGTAACGGTTTGAAATACTTAGGGTATGCTGTACCCTTTTTTCAAAAGTCCTCTCGCACACGCTGAGAGGACTTTTTTTATACCATTACTCTCACGCAAGAAAATAAGCTTGGAGGTGTAGAGCATGCAAGAGAAAGCTGTCGTTTTAGATGACCAAATGATTCGCCGCGCTTTAACACGAATTAGTCATGAAATCGTGGAACGAAATAAAGGTGTCGATAATTGTGTTCTTGTCGGAATAAAAACACGTGGAATTTTTATTGCACAACGTTTGGCAGAACGAATTGGTCAAATTGAAGGAAAAGAGATGGAAGTAGGAGAGTTAGATATTACGTTATATCGTGATGATTTAACACTACAATCGAAACATAAAGAACCACTTGTAAAAGGTTCTGATATTCCTGTAGATATTACGAAGAAAAAAGTTATCCTTGTGGATGATGTGTTATATACAGGAAGAACAGTTCGAGCAGCAATGGATGCTCTTATGGATTTAGGTAGACCATCACAAATCCAATTGGCTGTTCTTGTTGATAGAGGTCATCGTGAATTACCAATTCGCGCTGATTATGTAGGAAAGAACATTCCAACATCTAGTGAAGAGCGTATCGAAGTTGATTTGCAAGAGACAGATCAACAAGATCGAGTAAGCATATACGATAAGTAAAGCCCTTTTAAATGTAGTCCTGTGAGGCTGCCAAAGGGTCTTGGCTTTCATATGTCAAATTTGGCATACGAAAGTGTAGGACTCTTTGTGCACAGGCACAAAGAGTTTTTTTATTGCAAAGATTATAACTGAAGGAGGATGTAACAATGGAACAAAAGCCAGTGTTAGACATTCATGAAGTACCGAAACCGGGAAAATGGTTATTATTAAGTATACAACATTTGTTCGCGATGTTTGGATCAACAGTGCTTGTTCCGTTTTTAACAGGACTGAATCCATCAGTAGCTTTAATATCAAGTGGATTAGGAACGCTAGCGTTTCTTCTTATAACGAAAGGTCAAGTGCCAGCATATTTAGGATCATCATTCGCCTTTATTGCACCAATTATTACAGCAAAAACAGCAGGTGGACCTGGAGCAGCAATGCTTGGAGGAATGCTTGCGGGACTTGTGTACATCTTAATCTCACTCGGAATTAAGAAATCTGGGTCAGAGTGGATAATGAAATTACTTCCGCCAATCGTAGTTGGACCAGTCGTAATGGTAATCGGTTTAGCTTTAGCACATACAGCGGTGAACATGGCGATGAACGGTGCGGATGGTAAGTATAGCATTACACACTTTTCAGTAGCATTAGTAACATTAGCAATTACAATTATCTGCTCTATATTCGGAAGAGGATTTTTCAGCATAATACCAGTACTGCTTGGCATCATCGGCGGATATATCTTTGCTTACTTCCAAGGGCTAGTAGACTTAAAGCCGGTAGCTGAGGCAAAATGGTTTGTTGTACCAGATTTCACAGTACCGTTTGTAACATACACTCCGGAGTTCTCGTGGAAGATTGTACTTTTAATGGTACCAGTTGCACTAGTAACAATTTCAGAACATATCGGACATCAAATTGTTCTTGGAAATGTTATTAAAAGAGATTTAATTGAAAAACCAGGCTTACATCGCTCGATATTCGGTGATGGTGTAGCAACATTAATCGCATCACTAATCGGTGGACCACCGAATACAACATACGGTGAAAACATCGGTGTGCTAGCAATTACGAGAGCGTATAGTGTATACTTATTCATCGGTTCAGCAGTATTCGCAATCGTGTTTGGGTTTGTCGGTAAGATTTCCGCGCTGATCCACTCCATACCAACACCAGTTATGGGTGGTGTATCAATCTTACTATTCGGTGTAATCGCATCAAGCGGATTACGCATGATGGTAGATGATAAAACAGACTTAAGCGACAAACGAAACTTAATGATTGCATCAGTAATACTAGTAATCGGCATTGGTGGGGCGGTACTTCACGTAGGAGAATCGTTCCAAGTAGAAGGAATGGCACTAGCGGCGATTGTAGGTGTACTGTTAAATCTACTGTTACCAGAAACAAAACAAATAAAACAATCTAAGCAGATTGCTTCATAAAAACAACCTTTTAAATCAGTCCTGTGAGACAGAAAAGGGTGGCTTCTTCCTTGCACCCTAGTCTCACATGACTAGGGTATTTTTATACAGATATTGTTATATAAATACAAAAGTGATAACATAAAAATCAGAAAGATGAGGGATGACGATGAACCATTTGTTAACGATGAGTGAATTATCGGAACTAGAAATTTCAGAAATCCTAAAAGACGCAGAAGATTTTGCGAATGGAAAAGAAAGCAAAACAACAGAGCAAACATTTGTAGCAAACTTGTTTTTTGAAAATAGTACGAGAACGAGATTTAGCTTCGAAGTTGCTGAGAAGAGATTAGGACTTGACGTTTTAAACTTTTCAGCAGATGCATCTAGCGTACAAAAAGGAGAAACTTTATACGACACGATAAGAACACTAGAATCAGTCGGAACAAAAGCGGTAGTCATCCGCCATGAGCAAGATCGTTACTTCGATGAGCTGAAAGATCAAGTAAACATTCCAATCTTGAATGCTGGAGATGGATGTGGAAATCATCCAACGCAATGTCTGCTCGATCTTCTAACAATTAAACAAGAGTTTGGAAGATTTGAAGGTTTGAAGATTGCAATAGTTGGAGATGTTCGGCATAGCCGAGTAGCACGTTCTAATGCAGAAGCATTAACGAAACTGGGCGCGACAATTTATTTTGCAAGCCCAGAAGAGTGGAAAGATGAAGATAACACATTTGGAACATACAAATCATTAGATGAACTTGTTCCAGAAGTGGATGTAATGATGTTACTTCGTGTACAACACGAGCGTCATGATCATTATGAAACAGACATTATGAAAGAGTATCACAAGCAACATGGATTAACAGTGGAAAGAGAAAAACGTATGAAAGAAGGAAGCATTATTATGCATCCAGCTCCTGTAAACCGTGATGTTGAAATTGCAAGTGAACTTGTTGAGTGTGAGCGTTCGCGCATATTCAAACAAATGGAAAATGGAGTTTACGTAAGAATGGCTGTACTAAAACGCGCCTTACCAAATGTATTAGGAGGAATGAAACATGAATTATTTGTTTAAAAATGGTCGTTATATGAATGAAGAAGGAAACATTGTAGCAACAGATCTTCTCGTACAAGACGGTAAAATTGCGAAAGTAGCAGAAAATATTACGGCAGATAATGCTGAAGTAATCGACGTAAATGGAAAGTTAATCGCACCTGGATTAGTAGATGTACACGTACATCTTCGTGAACCAGGTGGTGAACATAAAGAAACAATTGAAACAGGAACACTTGCAGCAGCAAAAGGTGGATTTACAACAATTTGCGCAATGCCAAACACACGCCCAGTACCAGATTGTAAAGAGCATATGGAAGACCTGCAAAAACGTATTAAAGAAAAAGCACACGTAAATGTATTACCATATGGAGCAATTACAGTACGTCAAGCAGGTTCTGAAATGACTGATTTTGAAACGTTAAAAGAGCTTGGAGCATTTGCTTTCACTGATGACGGTGTAGGCGTACAAGATGCGAGCATGATGTTAGCTGCTATGAAGCGTGCAGCGAAATTAAATATGGCAGTAGTTGCGCACTGTGAAGAGAATACTCTTATTAATAAAGGTTGTGTACATGAAGGGAAGTTTTCTGAGAAACACGGATTAAACGGTATCCCATCAGTATGTGAATCTGTACATATTGCAAGGGATATACTGCTTGCTGAAGCGGCAGATTGTCACTATCACGTATGTCACGTAAGTACGAAAGGCTCTGTACGCGTAATTCGTGATGCGAAACGCGCTGGAATTAAAGTAACAGCAGAGGTAACACCTCATCACTTAGTGTTATGTGAAGATGATATCCCATCAGCTGATCCTAACTTTAAAATGAACCCACCGCTTCGTGGAAAAGAAGATCATGCAGCACTAATTGAAGGTTTATTAGATGGAACGATCGATATGATTGCAACTGATCATGCACCGCATACAGCGGAAGAGAAAGCACAAGGAATTGAAAGAGCACCATTTGGAATTACTGGTTTTGAAACAGCATTCCCACTTCTATACACAAACCTTGTGAAAAAAGGAATTATTACATTAGAGCAGTTAATTCAATTTTTAACAGAAAAGCCAGCTGATACATTCGGCTTAGAAGCAGGTCGCCTGAAAGAAGGTAGAACAGCTGATATTACAATCATTGATTTAGAACAAGAAGAAGAGATTGACCCAACAACATTCTTATCAAAAGGAAAAAATACACCATTCGCAGGTTGGAAATGCCAAGGATGGCCGGTAATGACAATCGTTGGTGGTAAGATCGCATGGCAAAAGGAGAGTGCATTAGTATGAAAAGACAACTTATCTTAGAAGATGGAACAGTATTAATTGGAAAAGGTTTCGGAGGAGAAATCGAAAAGTCAGGTGAGGTTGTATTTACAACAGGAATGACTGGATATCAAGAAACATTATCTGATCCATCATATTGCGGTCAAATCGTAACATTCACGTACCCATTAATCGGAAACTACGGCATCAACCGTGACGATTTTGAATCGATTCACCCATCTGTAAATGGTTTAATCGTAAACGAAATTTGTGATCACCCATCAAACTTCCGTAATGAAATTTCGTTAAATGATTACTTAAAAGAAAGAAACATCCCAGGGTTAGCAGGAATTGATACGAGAAAATTAACGAGAAAAATTCGTCAATACGGTACATTACGTGGACGTCTATGTAACATGGATGCAGACGTAGAATACATCGTGAGTCAATTAAAAGCGACAGTATTTACAGATCACGTGAAACGCGTATCAACGAAAGATCCATACCCAAGTCCAGGCCGTGGACACCGAGTTGTACTTGTAGACTTCGGAATGAAACATGGTATTTTAAGAGAATTAAATAAGCGTGATTGTGATGTAATTGTAGTACCTTACAATACAACAGCAGAAGAGATTTTACGCCTTAGCCCAGATGGAATTATGTTAAGTAACGGACCTGGAGATCCAAAAGATGTGCCAGAAGCGATTGAAATGCTAAAAGACATTATCGGTAAAGTTCCTTTATTCGGAATTTGCTTAGGACATCAATTGTTCGCACTAGCATCTGGTGCGAATACAAGTAAGTTAAAATTCGGTCACCGTGGTTTAAACCATCCAGTAAAAAACCTTGCAACTGGAAAAGTAGCAATTACATCTCAAAACCATGGTTACGCAGTAGAAGAAGAATCAGTTAAAAATACAGAACTTGAAATTACACATGTCGCTTTAAATGATGGAACAGTAGAAGGTCTTCGTCATACGAAGTTCCCAGCATTTACAGTACAATATCATCCAGAAGCTTCAGCAGGACCAGAAGATGCAAATGATTTATTCGAAGATTTCTTAGAAATGATTGAAAACTTCAAGAAAGAAGGGGAAGAGTTATGCCAAAACGCCTAGACATTAACACAATTTTAGTAATCGGATCAGGACCAATTGTAATTGGGCAAGCCGCAGAGTTTGATTACTCTGGTACACAAGCTTGTCAATCTCTTAGAGAAGAAGGTTACAAAGTAATCCTTGTTAACTCTAACCCAGCAACAATTATGACAGATACTGCAACAGCAGATAAAGTATATATAGAACCATTAACATTAGAATTCGTAAGCCGTATCATTCGTAAAGAACGTCCAGATGCAATCCTACCAACATTAGGTGGTCAAACAGGTCTAAATATGGCTGTTGAACTTGCGAAATCAGGCATACTTGAAGAGTGTGGAGTTGAAATTTTAGGAACAAAATTATCAGCAATCGAGCAAGCGGAAGATCGTGATTTATTCCGTACATTAATGCAGGAATTAAATGAACCAATTCCATCTAGTACGATTATTCATACGCTAGAAGAAGCACATGAATTTGTAAAAGAAATTGGTTATCCAGTTATTGTTCGCCCAGCATTTACAATGGGGGGAACAGGTGGCGGAATCTGTAGTAATGAAGAGGAATTAATTGAAATCGTATCAGGTGGTTTAAAACATAGTCCAGTGACACAGTGTTTATTAGAAAAGAGCATTGCTGGTTGTAAGGAAATTGAATATGAAGTAATGCGTGATTCGAATGATAACGCGATTGTAGTATGTAACATGGAAAATATCGATCCAGTTGGGGTTCACACAGGTGATTCTATCGTTGTAGCACCGAGCCAAACATTAAGTGACCGTGAGTATCAAATGTTACGAAACACTTCATTAAGAATTATTCGTGCATTAGGAATTGAAGGCGGATGTAACGTTCAGCTTGCACTTGATCCACATAGCTTCCAATACTATGTAATCGAAGTAAACCCACGTGTAAGTCGTTCATCTGCACTAGCATCTAAAGCAACTGGATATCCAATTGCTAAATTAGCGGCAAAAATTGCAGTCGGTTTAACATTAGATGAAATTATAAACCCAGTAACACAAAAAACATACGCTTGTTTCGAGCCAGCATTAGACTATGTTGTTTCAAAAATTCCACGTTGGCCATTTGATAAGTTTGAATCAGCGAACAGAACGCTTGGTACACAAATGAAGGCAACTGGTGAAGTTATGTCAATCGGACGTAACTTAGAGCAATCATTATTAAAAGCGGTTCGTTCTTTAGAACTTGGCGTTTATCACTTAGAGTTAGAGCATTTAAAAGAGCTTGATAAAGAGACAATGAAAAAACGCATTATAAAAGCTGATGATGAGCGACTGTTTATTGTAGCAGAAGCAATTCGTCAAGGTGTAACGAAAGAAGAAATCAACGATTGGTGTGAAATGGACTTCTTCTTCTTACAAAAAGTTGAAAATATCGTAAACATGGAACGCGAAGTAAAAGCAAATGCAGGAAATATGGAAGTATTACAATCAGCGAAAGAAATGGGCTTCAGTGACCATTACATCGCCAATGCTTGGAGCAAAACAGAGCGTGAAATTTACGATATGCGTAAAGAAAGCAATATAACTCCTGTTTATAAAATGGTAGATACTTGTGCGGCAGAGTTTGAATCTGCAACACCATACTACTACAGCACATATGGTGACGAGAATGAATCGGTTATAACAGATCGTAAGAGTGTTGTTGTACTAGGGTCTGGTCCAATCCGTATCGGTCAAGGTGTTGAGTTTGACTATGCAACAGTTCACTCTGTATGGGCAATTAAAGAAGCTGGATATGAGGCAATCATTGTTAATAACAATCCAGAAACAGTTTCAACAGACTTCAGTATTTCTGACAAATTATACTTTGAGCCATTAACAATCGAAGATGTAATGCACATTATCGATTTAGAAAAGCCAGAAGGTGTTATCGTCCAATTCGGTGGACAAACGGCAATTAACTTAGCTGCTAAGTTAGAGGCTCACGGTGTGAAAATCTTAGGAACATCACTTGAAGATTTAGACCGTGCAGAAGATCGTGATAAGTTTGAAGCAGCTCTAACACAGCTTGGTATTCCGCAACCAGTTGGTAAAACAGCAACGACTGTAGAGCAAGCAGTAGCAATCGCTGACAAAATTGGTTACCCAGTATTAGTAAGACCATCTTACGTACTAGGTGGACGTGCGATGGAAATCGTATATCGTCAAGAAGAACTGCTGCACTACATGAAAAATGCGGTTAAAGTTCACGCAGATCACCCAGTATTAATCGACCGTTACATGGTTGGTAAAGAAATTGAAGTAGATGCAATTTCAGACGGTGAGAATGTATTCATTCCAGGTATTATGGAACATATTGAACGCGCTGGAGTTCACTCTGGTGACTCAATCGGAGTATATCCACCACAAAGCTTATCTGCAAAACTGAAAGAACAAATTATTGAACATACAATTGCACTTGGAAAAGGATTAAACATTATTGGATTACTAAACATTCAGTTTGTAGTATTCAAAGATGAAGTGTATGTAATTGAAGTAAATCCACGTGCGAGCCGTACAGTACCATTCTTAAGTAAAATTACAGGCGTACCGATGGCGAATGTTGCAACGAAAGTTATTTTAGGGCAAAACCTTGTAGAACAAGGATATGGAACTGGCTATCACCCAGAAGAGAAGGAAGTGTATGTAAAAGCACCGGTATTCTCATTTGCGAAACTACGCTCAGTTGATACAACATTAGGACCTGAAATGAAATCAACAGGGGAAGTAATGGGTAAAGACTTAACTCTTGAAAAAGCATTATACAAAGGGTTAGTTGCTTCAGGAATTAACATTCCAACGCACGGATCAGTAATCATTACTGTAGCGGATAAAGATAAAGAAGAGGCAATGGAAATTGCAAAACGTTTCCACGAAATCGGCTACAACTTATTAGCAACAGCTGGAACAGCACAAACATTAGCAGAGCAAAATATCCCAGTGCAAGTTGTAAACAAAATTGATTCTGAAGACTACAACTTACTTGATATTATCCGTCAAGGAAAAGCACAGTTTGTAATCAATACATTAACAAAAGGCAAACAACCAGCGCGTGATGGTTTCCGCATTCGCCGTGAATCAGTAGAAAATGGTGTGGCTTGCTTAACATCACTTGATACAACGAGAGCAATCTTACGAGTATTAGAATCTATGACATTCTCAGCTCATTCAATGAAAGAAATTACGCAAACGAAGCGTCACGAGGTGGTACATGCATGATGCAAAAGCAAAATATGATCGTCGTTAACCAAAAAGAAATCGCAAAAAACATTTACGAATTAGTGCTTCAAGGGGATCTTGTGCAGCAAATGAACGACCCAGGGCAGTTTGTACACATTAAGGTAGCAGAGGGCATCACGCCCCTTCTGCGCCGCCCAATTAGTATTTGTAATGTCGATCAAGATAAGAACGAATTTACAATGCTATATCGTGCGGAAGGACAAGGAACAAAAACATTAGCAAAAAGAAAACAAGGCGAACTTGTAGATGTGTTAGGACCACTTGGACATGGTTTTCCTGTAGAAGAAGCGGAAGCTGGACAAACGGCTCTATTAGTTGGAGGGGGAATTGGTGTACCACCACTATATGAATTGTCACAGCGTCTTGTAGCAAAGGGAGTACGCGTTATTCACATCTTAGGTTTCCAAACGAAAGATGTTGTCTTCTATGAAGAGAAATTCGCAGAGCTTGGTGATACGTATGTTGCAACAGTTGATGGTACGCATGGTACAGAAGGCTTTGTAACAGATGTAATTGATAGCTATGGAATTGACTTTGACATTCTATACTCATGTGGACCTTTAGCGATGCTTCGTGCATTAGAAGGACGCTATAAAGAGAGAAAAGCCTACATTTCATTAGAAGAGCGTATGGGCTGTGGTATTGGAGCATGTTTCGCATGTGTATGCCATCTGCAAGCAGATCCGAGTGGACATTCTTACAAGAAGGTGTGTAGCGACGGACCAGTATTTCCAATCGGGGAGGTTGTACTATGAACAGATTGCAAGTTGAATTACCAGGGTTATCATTAAAAAATCCAATCATCCCAGCATCTGGTTGCTTCGGATTTGGTCGTGAGTATGCACAGTTCTATGATTTAAGTGTACTTGGATCAATTATGATTAAAGCGACAACAGAACAGCCTCGTTATGGAAACCCAACACCTCGTGTTGCTGAAACACCAGGCGGAATGCTAAATGCAATCGGGCTTCAAAATCCTGGATTAGAAAAGGTAATGAATTCTGAATTACCTTTTCTCGAGCAATTTGATCTTCCGATTATTGCAAATGTTGCTGGCTCACAAGCTGAGGATTATGTAGCAGTTGCGAAGGAAATTTCAAAGGCACCTAATGTTCATGCGCTAGAATTAAATATTTCTTGTCCAAACGTAAAAACGGGTGGTATCGCTTTTGGTACAAATCCTGAAATTGCTGCTGATTTAACGAAGCGAGTAAAAGAGGTTTCTGAAGTACCGGTATATGTGAAATTGTCACCCAACGTGGCAAACATTGTGGAGATTGCAAAAGCAATTGAAAATGCGGGTGCGGACGGTTTAACGATGATTAATACATTGCTTGGTATGCGTCTAGATTTAAAAACTGCAAAACCGATTTTAGCAAACCGTACGGGCGGACTATCAGGGCCAGCGATTAAGCCAGTAGCAATTCGTATGGTACATGAAGTAAGTCAAGCGGTTAACATTCCGATTATCGGAATGGGTGGTATTGAAACTGCGGAAGATGTAATTGAATTCTTCTATGCTGGCGCAAGCGCGGTTGCAGTAGGTACAGCGAACTTCATAGACCCGTTCGTATGTCCGACAATTATTGAAGAGTTACCAGCATTACTAGATGAATTAGGATTTGATCATATTTCGGAGTGTCAAGGAAGGAGCTGGAAGCAAACATGTCACAGTCGTTAATTGTTGCACTAGATTTTCCAGGGAAACAAGATGTAGAACAATTCTTACACCACTTTGAAGGGGAAGAGTTATTTGTCAAAGTTGGTATGGAGTTATTTTACAAAGAAGGCCCTGCGATTATTACGTACTTAAAAGAAAAAGGGCATAAGATCTTCCTAGATTTAAAACTTCATGATATTCCGAATACAGTAAAAAGCGCTATGCGTAGCCTAGCTAGTCTAGAAGTTGATATGGTAAATGTTCATGCTGCTGGGGGAAGCAGTATGATGAAAGCTGCGATTGAGGGATTAGAGGAAGGTAAGCAAGAAGGAAAAGAGAGACCGATTTGTATTGCAGTTACACAACTAACAAGCACTTCGGAAGCTATGATGAAAAAAGAGATCGGCATTGAGAAAACGTTAGAAGAAGCGGTTGCTCATTATGCAAAATTAACGAAAGAAAGTGGACTTGATGGAGTTGTTTGTTCAACACTTGAAGTTCCAAAATTACGTGAAGTATGCGGAAATGAATTTGTAACAGTAACACCGGGGATTCGTCTTGCAAGCGATGATGTAAATGACCAAGTGCGCGTAGCAACACCGAAACGTGCGAGGGAACTTGGTTCAAGCTACATCGTAGTTGGACGTAGTATTACAAAAGCAGAAAATCCGCTTGAAGCGTATAAAACAGTAAAACAACAGTGGGAAGGTGTAACAGTATGAAAAAAGAAATCGCATCGCATTTATTAGAAATTGGAGCAGTATTTTTACAACCGAATGATCCATTTACTTGGTCTTCTGGTATGAAATCACCAATTTATTGTGATAATCGTTTAACATTATCTTATCCAAAAGTACGTCAAGCGATTGCAGCTGGATTAGAAGAGTTAATTAAAGAGCACTTCCCAACTGTAGAAGTTATTGCAGGAACAGCAACTGCTGGTATTGCGCACGCTGCATGGGTAAGCGATCGTATGGATTTACCAATGTGTTACGTACGTAGTAAGGCAAAAGGTCACGGCAAAGGGAACCAAATCGAAGGAAAAGCTGAAAAGGGCCAAAAAGTAGTAGTAGTAGAAGACTTAATTTCAACTGGCGGTAGTGCAATTACATGTGTAGAAGCACTTCGCGAAGCTGGCTGTGAAGTATTAGGAATCGTATCGATCTTCACATACGAGCTAGAGTCAGGAAAAGAAAAATTAGAAGCAGCTAACGTAGCGTCATATTCTTTAAGTGATTACAGTGCATTAACTGAAGTTGCAGCAGAAAAAGGTATGATTGGACAAGCTGAAACGAAAAAATTACAAGAGTGGCGTAAAAATCCAGCGGACGAGGCTTGGGTTACAGCGTAATATGAAAAAAGACGACTGCGGGGGAACGCGGTCGTCTTTTTATATCGTTGTTAAAAATTCGCGTAAAGAACGTATTGTGGGCACATCGTATTTTAGCAGTGAGTCGTTCCGGTTTAACCAAATCCCATGCATTCCAGCTATTGTACTACTAATTGCATCTGTTTCTAATCGATCGCCAATATAATAGCAATCTTTCATTTCAAGATTCGATTGTAATCCGGCTCTGTGGAAAATTTCTGGGTCTGGTTTCGAAATACCAATTTCACTAGAAGTAAATATGTATTTGAAATATTGTAGAATGTTTAGAGCAGTTAACTTTTCGATTTGTTGTTCATAGTCGCCATTACTAATGATGCCCAATGAATATCCTCTTTGCTGTAAGGATTGTAATGTATAGAGTACATCTTCAAACACGGTCCAGTTGTTCTTATATAGTTCTATATATTGATTGAATTTGTGCTGAGATTCCCCGGGTGATAAGTTTACTCCATATGTTTTAAATAAATGATACATTCGCATCCCTTGTTGTTCTTGAAAAGATAATTCTTTGGATAAAAATTTGTTGAAATATTGTTCGGATAATTCATGCCATAGTTTCGTGGCCTCTAATTCGTTTCCTGAAAAAATATCATTATACTTTTGGAAGAAATGCGAGATACCATTTTTCTCAGCAGTCTCATAATCAAGTAAAGTTCCATCGACATCAAAGAAAATCATATTATAATCTCCTTGCTAATAACTATTTAGCGTTTTCTGCAACTTCATATCCTCTTACAAACAATAGAGTCATATAAGAAACAATAAATGAGAAGATGCTGTACATACCAACCCAAAAGAAAAATTTTGGAGTAAGGGCGATAACACCTATTATTAAAAAACTAGCAAACGTTACAATCGGCATTACGTAATACGTTTTCGTTCTACGTGTTCCAATAACAGAAACGATAAAGATAAGTAATGGACAAATTAATAAGACGAAAATCAATTCATTCATAGTTATGTCCCCTTTTCTAATGGAAGTAATCTGTTTCTCGTAAACGTTTTGAAATAAATACTCTCTTAATATAATTTCGCTAACATATACGTAATCCCTTTTGAAAGTCAGTAATACATGATGGATTTCACAATAAATAACGTAAGCAAGAGAACAATTGCTTACGTTATAAAATAAACATCGCAACGATTGTGGTGACAATTAAGCCAATCACAACCGATAAAAAGTTTCGGCGTGCAAGTTCAAATGGATCAACTTTACAAATGGCAGCGGCAGGAATAAGCGCCCAAGGAATTAATGTACCGCCCCCAGTCCATATAGCAGCAATTTGTCCAAGTGCTGTTAATGTGCCCAAGCGCTGTTCCGAAAAGGTTTGCAATCGAACCAGCGAGTGATATACCAGAAAAGCCAGATCCATCTAAGCCTGTTATGACACCAACGATAGTTAATGTACCTGCCGATACATATTGGTTTAAAGGAACAGTTTGAGATAAGGCGATCCCTAAGTCGTTAATGATTCCATGTGAACCTTTCGGTAAATAGTCCCCGATAATTTTTACAAAGCCGCTATCTACTAAATAAAAGAGTGCAGCGATTGGGATAACTGGACCAAAGATTTTAAATCTAAATTAGAGCCCTTCTATAAAATAATCGGTCGTTTTATTTAGTCCATTTCCTTTGTAGGCGATGAGAGAAATGATGACAATCATAATAACAGTCGTCCCGCCGATAAGTGCTGTTGCGTCGCTTCCTTGTAGTTTAAATTGAATCATGCAAAGGATATCGATGGCATATACGATCGGAATACAAATAGCGAGCCATTTTTTTGTCTGAGGAGATAATATAGTGAGAGTTTTAGAAGACTCAGTTGATGGAATAGATTCTTGTATAGATAAGCCTGTATGAAATTCTTTTCGTAAGAAGAAAAATGCGACGGAAGTTGTCACAATGCCCATAACAATTACGAGGGGAACACTGGCAGAAACAACGCTGGAAACAGGCAGACTAGCAGCATCTGCAGTTAATTTCGGTGCACCTTGAATAACGAAGTCACCTGATAAAGATGGAACAAAATCACGCAACAAGCATTAGCGGACATTAGGAATCTGTTCTATAAAGAACCGGATTCCTTTTCTGTCTTTATTTGGGTTCAGCTGAGATATGTGTAAAGATAGGTCATATCCTTACTTTTATTTCCAGTCGGATAGGGGGGGAAGTATCAACCTCTACTACTACAACAAACCCAACACATCTAAAAAGATAAACACTGGTATCATCGTAATGACATATATAATAATTTTACAAATAAAAGGAATCTTAATACCTAACTTATTCGGAAGAAGCCATACCGACAATCCCAACAGCGTACGTCCTACAGCTAAATATAATTGCGGTAAAAGAACATTATCCATTCTTACCTCCATATACTCTTTACCAGACTCAAACAATACAGCATATAGGATCAATATAATGAAATAAAGAATAAACACTTTCACATAACTTTTCCATTTGTTTTTTCTCAACTTATAAAAACGCCTTTTATTTTCCATTCCCAGCGATGCCCTCAACGATTTCCCTTGCTGATTTTCTGTTTTTATTTATTTCGATTATCTCACTTAATCCTTTACGTACATCAGCAAAGCCTTTTTCGAATGTAGCTTGCAATCCAGTATGTACATTCTTTAAATCGTCCATCTTACTTTCTACCGAGGTTAATTTAATATCTAAATTAACCATTCTACCGTCCAACTTATCGACCTTCTTTTCCATTGATACTACCTTGTCATATATCTGTTCAATCAATTTCTTTTCATTTTCTGTCATCGCAGCAAGACCTCCCAAAAGTTTTTAGAAACCATCGCAAAATTATCTTTTATCAAAAATGTCTATTCATTATTAACAAATGGCAAGATACAGCCTCTTAAAGTAAAGCCCCCGTTAGTTGAAAAAGAAATTACTCAATACTCAACTATATTTAGCCATTGACCATCGGGACCAATGGTTATATGAGGAACCTTATTTAATTGAAGCATTTTGTAAATGTCCAAATTCTTTTTGGTTAATTTACTTAATTGTTCCGATACATCGGTCTCGGAAAATATCAGATAATCCATTGTAGTTGACCGTAAATAAAATTCATAGATATATCGTTTTTGACTGTCTTTTAAATAACCCATATAACCCATTTCCCTTGGAAAAGTACGTGGTAACGGGAATTTATTAACTTCAATAAAGTCATTTGAAAGTTCATTTAATAGGTCTTGTTCATATTCAGGAATAATCGCATAGATATAACACTCTTGCTTGTAAATGCTATTGATTATGCTAACAAACTCTTGTTCATCAATTTCTTCATCGAGTAATATTTCCTGTTTTTTCGAAATGTTTTTCAAAGACTAATCACCCCTTTTTATGATTATACAATTAGACTGGAGATGTTTCCTTTTTCAAGTAACCTGCCCGTTAGTTTAATTATAGGGTAACCCCCTATCAAGTAAAAGTTAATTTCGTTAGAATCGTTCTCAGCAACACGCCTTATGCCTGAAAAAGTTTTAAAAATGTGGTGTGTTTTTTTCATCTATCAGACCGACATATATATAGGTCGCCCACCCATGGTACGGTCTGTAGCTTCACTAGTTCGTTATGATTTTTGTTAGAGGATTATCTATATTGTTGGTAATAGCTCAGTAATGGCGTAAATGAAACTTTGAAAAATACCGCTAATAGCAAGAGGGATAGAACTTGTAGCGGTTAATGCTAATAAAAAGATAAAAACGATACAAATAATCGTCGTATCTTTCCGGAGAATAAAAAAGGTAATAATAGTGAGTAAACAAAGAATATAGAGAGCGTGCAACAGCGTTAATTCAACTCCCATAACATTCACATCCTTTAGGCATTTGTGTAGTTCATTGTATGAAAGCAGTGAAAGTATGTGAGTATAGAAAAAAGAAAAATTTCATGTACTGTAATGGTAAGAATGAGAAATGGATGTTACAATACAATTAATCCTAAAAATGGAATTTAAGGAGGGGCTATGCACAAAAAAATTGGATTTTGGGGATTCATCATATCTTGCAGTCTATTAATCATTTTAAGTCAGTTTACAAACAATGAATGGGTAAGTATCATACCTGTTTTCGGGTTTGTTTTTGTACTGTTATATAACTGGGATGATATGAAACAATATAGCAAGAAAAGTATTGGAATTATGATAGGTATCACTGTTGTTTGCTCATTTTTCATAGGGTTTATTTTAATAGAAGGGCAGAAACAGATGGAGAAAATGTCTATTTTTCAAGAATGGATGTCTTCTGCAAAAGGTCTTTATATTGTACTTGTAGTTGTTATTTTTCTAAGAATTGTTATAAGCATAGCAAGTTACATATTAAAGGCGAAGTAGAATGGGGGAGTACGAATGAGAGAGAAAATAGGGTATTATGGTGTGCTCGTTTGTTTACTATTATCAGTTATTTCAGGGCAATTTCTTAAAAGTGAATGGGTACCAGTTATATTATGTATAGGAGTATTGATTTTTGCTCCTATGTATCGCTGGGATGAATGGAAAGCATATAGTCGAAAAAAGAAAATTGTTTTCAGTATCGAGGTTGTTATTATAATTAGCACGATTCCGTTTTTGTTATTGAAAGGAAATGAGATAATAGATGGAATTGTAATGTTTCAAGGGTGGTTATTTATTGCGAAATTGCTATATTTAATATGCATTTTAATTTCGGTAGCGGTAGTCGCTAAAAAAGTAAACGAAAAGTTATTCGTTAATGAATAAAAGAAAATGCCACCTTATTCGGTGGCATTTTCTTCAGGCTGTGGAGAAAGTCTTCTCCACAGCCTGTTTTTGTGTCTGAACCTCTTTTTATGTGTCAACACTGATAAAAAAGAGGAAAAGGAGAGATTTCTTATGATGGGTGCTTTAAAAAATCATCGCGATGAACGTGTATCTGTTTCTGTAGAAGAGTTAGTTCCACAAGATCATTTCCTTCGTGCGATTGAAGCGACAATTCGTTTTGATTTTATTGAGGAGAAGTTACGCCCTTATTACTGTGAAAACAATGGACGTCCGTCAATCCATCCTATCGTTTTATTCAAAATGATGTTTATTGGATATTTTTATGGTATTCGTTCTGAGCGTCAATTGGAAAAGGAGATTAAAACGAATATCGCCTACCGTTGGTTTTTAGGGTTTTCTCTATCAGATACTATTCCAGATCATTCTACAATCAGTTGGAATCGCCGTACCCGTTTTATTCATACAAATATTTTCGAAGAAATTTTTGATGAGATTGTGAGGCAAGCGACGGAGAACCGGATGGTGGGAGGACGTGCACTGATGACAGATTCTACACATATTAAGGCCAATGCTAATAAAAATAAATTTGTACATAAATATAAAAAAGAAAAGGCAAAGTTTTATATAGATGAACTAGAAGCTGCGGTAATCGAAGATCGTGAGGTACACGGAAAAAAGAATTAAAACCTAGAAAGGAAAGTGATACCCCTACTAAAAAAACTCGTATAAGCACTACGGATCCAGATAGTGGATTTTTAATGAGAGATGGAAAACCGAACGGTTTTCATTTCTTAGATCATCGTACAACTGATGCGAAGTACAATATCATTACAGATACCTATATAACGGCTGGAAATATGGCAGATTCCGAGCCGTATTTAGCACGTCTACAAGCTCAAATTAATAAATTCGGATTTAAGGTGGAAGCTGTAGCTCTTGATGCAGGCTATTTTACAGGTTATATCTGTAAGAAATTATCAGAAAGAAATATATTTATGGTGATGGGGTATCGCCGATTTGGAAAGCGAAATAAAGAAGTACCGAAAAGCCAATTTAAATATGTAGAAGAAATGAATGCATTTGCTTGTCCGATGGGATGTATTTTAGAGTATGCGACAACGGATCGCGAAGGATATCGTCAATATAAATCGAATCCAGAAGACTGCGCTGTTTGTCCGCTACGTGAGGTGTGCTTTTCAAAGAAACAGAAACAAAAAGTTATCACTCATCATGTATGGGAGAAATATAAAGATATCGCTAGAAAAAACAAGCTAACAGTTACAGGGAAAAAGTTGTATAAAGTACGCTGTTCAACTATAGAGCGAAGCTTTGCGGACGCCAAAGAACTCCATGGCTATCGATATGCTCGGTTTCGGGGGCTGAAGTCTGTCCAAATGCAGGCTTATCTCACCTCAGCTTGTCAAAATATGAAAAAAATAGCCCTCCATCTGACCAAAAAGGGTCTGGTGGAGGGCTATTTTTCTAAATTCTATTATTTTATGTTGTTTTCATTTGCT